>JBDGRB010000002.1:0-55675 GCA_042218485.1 Halobacteriaceae archaeon
TATCGCTACTGCTTGATGGTATTTTGAGATTGTATTTCGAACACTCAACAATTTATAAAGCTAGATATCTATTTGTTAAACGATGTCACAGAAGAAGATTTTTTCCCGACGTAAGGCGCTTAAAAGTTTAGGTATTGCAGGTGCAGGTACCATTGCGGGATGTATGGGATTCGGTGGCGGTGGCGGCGGTAATGGTGGCGATCAGTTTAGAGTTGGTATGGTTTTCACTACTGCTGGATTGGGAGATGAAGGATTTAATGACGCTGCCATGGATGGACTCCAACGTGCGAAAAAGGAACTGGGAATCTCTTTTAATTACGCCGAGCCAGAAAGCTCTGATCAATATTCAACATTTTTGCGACAATATGCAAAAGGAGATTATGACCTCGTGTGTGGACTTAGTTTTGAAATGGCAACGGCGATGAACCAGGTGGCGAAAGATTTCCCCAATCAACCCTTTACTATCGTTGATGTTGCGGTCAAAGGAGATAATATTGCAAGTTACCTGTTCAAGGAACACGAAGGCTGTTATCTCGTTGGCATAATGAATGGTATGTTAACGCAACGACAATTATCTGCCCACGGTGGTTCAACTAATGAGGAGAAAATAGTCGGTTTCGTTGGCGGGAAGAAAAACCCTGTCATTGAGAAATTCCACGCAGGGTACAAGGCTGGCATTAAATCATTTGAGGAGGACATTGAATTTTTATCCGCCTATGCTGGAACGTGGACACGTCCGTCAAAAGGCAGATCAATCGCTGAATCAATGTACAATGAAGGGGCAGATATTGTCTTCCCTGCTGCCGGTGGTACAGGACTTGGCGTATTCCAAGCTGCGCAAGCCAAAAATCGATACGCAGTCGGTGTCGATAAACCTCAATCTAAAGCCACTCCAAAGTATGCTGATGTTATTCTTGGTAGTATGGTGAAACACGTTGGCGAGGCCTTCTATCGATCAATTCAAAACACGATGAATAACAATCACCGGGGCGGTGATCAAGTTGTCCTCGGATTAGAACGGGAGGGTGTCGCTCTGGTTTATGGTACCAAATTGGGAGACAATATACCTCAGGAGGTTAAATCTCAGGTCTCTTCTGTTCGGAAGAAGATCATTAATGGCAAGATAGATGTACCATCGACCATTCAACAGTATTAATTAATCCATATTCATCTTCGCATGTCCCTTGCTGTAGAATTACGTGATATTACAAAACGGTTTCCTGGCGTTGTTGCAAATGATTCAGTTAATTTAGAGGTTGAAGACGGAACTGTTCACGCTATATTAGGCGAGAATGGTGCAGGGAAATCAACACTGATGAAAATCCTCTATGGTCTCTATGAGCAAGATGAGGGAGAAATTTATTTACATGGTGAATTGAAGAACTTTAATTCTCCTCAAGATGCCATCAGTGAAGGAATTGGGATGATCCATCAGCATTTTATGCTGGTAGATACCCTTACTGTCGCCCAAAATGTCACGCTTGGGAGTGAGCCACGAGGTTCGTTTGGCTTTAACATGGACTTTAATTCTGCACAAGAGGCTGTTAATGATCTCGCAGAGACATATGGCTTCGACATCGACCCGACAGCCAAAATCGAGAATATCAGTGTTGGCGAAGAACAACGAGTTGAAATATTAAAAACTCTCTATCGGGGTTCCGATATCTTAGTTCTCGATGAACCGACTGCAGTGCTTACACCCCAGGAAGTAGAAAGTCTCTTTAATATTCTTCAAGAACTGCAGGATCAAGGTAAGACGATCATATTTATCACCCATAAATTAGGCGAGGCCATGGAGGCAGCCTCGAAAATTACAGTTCTCAGGGATGGTAAAAATGTCGGCACTGTGCAGTCATCTGATACAACCAGAGAAGAATTGGCTGAAATGATGGTCGGTCGAAAGGTTATGCTTGAAGTTCAAAAAGACCCACATGAAGCGGGCGACGCTGTCTTTTCAGCGAAAAATCTGACAGTTAACGATCAAGAAGGCCGAACCCGGGTCAATGATCTATCATTTTCCGTTCATGAAGGGGAAATCTTTGGCATTGCGGGCGTTGATGGGAATGGCCAATCACAATTAGCCGATGTCATTAGTGGTCTGCTATCCAGTGATGATGGCAAACTCGAATTCGAGGGAACTGATATAACACATTCCTCGCGACGGGAACGAATTGATCTTGGAACAGCATTCATTCCCGAAGATCGGCAAGAACGAGGCTTAGTAATGGAATTTGATTTGGCTGAGAATGTTTTGTTAGGCCGCCAACATCATCTTCCTTTTGGCACACGGAATCGGGATATCGAAGGTGCGGAACACGTTATCGAAAAATACGATGTATTGGCACCAAATCCCGATATCGAGGCACGTTCGTTATCCGGCGGCAATCAACAGAAATTTATTGTTGGTCGAGAATTTGAACGGGATCCTGATTTTATTTTAGCATTTCACCCGACTCGCGGTCTTGATGTTGGAAGTATTGAATTCATTCACGAGCAGCTTCTGGACTTCCGCCGAGAGGACGAGGCAATACTATTAATCTCTTCAAAATTAGATGAACTCCAACAACTCTCGGATAGATTGGCTGTGATGTACGAAGGAGAATTTGTTGATGTCGTTGATCCGGAGACTGTTACTGAACAGGAACTCGGATTACTTATGGCTGGAGAACAGCCTGCTGAAATCGATGACAAACGGATCGCCGCAGAGATGTCAAGGGGTGTAAATGAATGAGCGAAAGCGAGCGAGATCTCCGAGAAGAAGAATCAAAAACGTGGCGCGAACATTCCTATGAAGCAGTTGAACGACTTGTCGGTGCCTCTCGTCTTGAACGAGTATTATTGAGCATCATCGCTCTTGTTATAGCCATAATTATCGGAATGGTTTTTGTCTTTATATCAGGTGTATATGCTACGTGTAAGCCACCTGTCGATCCATTTATCGTCGTAAGCGGGCTTCGTTTTTGCTATAATCCCTTTAAAACATTTGTAATTCTCTTAATTGGATCGATGGACAGTGCATTTAGTATTGCCCTGACGCTCCAGTCAACGACACTCTTGATATTTGCAGGCCTTTCTGTTGCCATTGCATTTCGGGCTGGATTGTTCAATATTGGGACACAGGGGCAGATGGTTTTCGGAGCATTAGCGAGTGGGACTGTTGGGGCATGGTTAGTACCGAAAGTCTCGCCTGGTATTTTCGGCGGTATTATTGTCATCTCCGGTAGTATTCTTGCTGCCATAATTGTGGGTGGAATTTGGGGCGCAATTCCCGGGATCCTCAAAGCATATGCAAACGCAAATGAGGTCATCACAACGATCATGTTGAATATTATTGCTTCTGGGATTGCCTTCACCTTGGTAACTCAATATATCAATCCAACAGGGAATATTCAAACAGATCCGCTCCCCTCATGGGCGATGTTTGGCCCGATATTGGCCCCTTCTGGGTCCCGATTTTCATTTATTGTATTCTTTGCTGCGATTGTGACAGCAGGTGCCATCTGGTATTTGCTAAACTATTCAGCGTTCGGATATAATCTACGGGTGAGTGGTCAACAACCAAAAGCCGCTGATTATAGTGGTGTCAAGTCAAAGCAAATGATCGTCTCTACGATGACGATTTCGGGCGTTCTGGGCGGTTTGACCGGCGCAACCTTCGTATTGATGTCTCAAGGCTACTGGACAGATGCACTACCTGGCTTTGGATTCGACGGGATTACAGTATCTGTATTAGCGACAAATAGCCCGATCGGCGTCATTCCTGCTGCGTTGTTGTTCGGTGTGTTGCGTAGTGGGACCGTCGCTTTGCAATTGAACTCACCCGTTCCGCCACAAATAGCAGATGTTCTCAGAGGGATCATCATTTTACTTGTCGCCATGCCTGAATTCATTCGGATGCTTGGCTTACGCGCTGGTATGGAATCGTTTGAACAAACACATGAGGTCGACACCGATGTTGAATCAGAGGTGAGTGCTGATGATTGATTTTTCTCGAATCTGGGAGCGAAAACAAACGATTGTTGGCCTATTGATCATTGCCGGAATGCTTGCGAGTGTTTTGTTGTTAACGCCAGGCAATACCTTTCGACAATTGGATAATATTATTATCGAAGCGGGATTTTTATCCGCAACACTCCAAGCTGCTGTTCCAATCGCAATGGCAGGTGTTGGCGGATTGTATGCAGAGAAAAGCGGTGTAATTAATATTGGGTTAGAGGGACTGTTGATTGTCTCGGCTTTCAGCAGTGTTGCCGTCACCTATTTCGCTAACAATGCCGTTGGGGATCAAACAGCCGTGTGGATCGGCTTTTTTGCAGCAGTCCTTGTTAGTACTATTTTCGCCCTCCTTTTTGCTATTATTTGTATCGAATTTAAAGCCGATCAAATCATTGCTGGATTGGCAATTTGGTTGTTAGCGCTAGGATTTGCCCCATTTGCATCAAAGGCAATTTGGGGACAAGTCAATAGTGTTGGGGTGCCCATATTCAACCGCATTACTGTCCCTATATTAGCAGATATTCCGATTATTGGCCAAGTATTCTTTAATGCATTTCCAACTACGTATATTACCTTACTCGTGGTTCCTGTTGCATGGTATGTATTAAATTATACTCCTTACGGGACATGGGTCAAAGCGAGCGGGGAACATCCGGAAGCACTGGATACAGCCGGTGTTAATGTTCGGAAAATTCGATATTCGGGAGTGATTATTTCTGGGATTCTCTGTGGTGTCGGCGGTGCTTCATTGACCTTATCTAGTGCCGGACGGTTCATCGGGACAGGTCCCACTATGGTGGATGGCCGTGGATTCATCGGGATTGTAACGTATTTAATGGGCAATTATAATCCTCTTGGAACGTTTGCCTCGGCGCTCCTTTTTGCTGGGCTAGATGCCTTCCAAATCCGATTACAGAATATAGGCATCGCAGTTCCTGCAGCCCTCGTTGGTATTATTCCTCATATTAGTGTTATCGTCGTCCTTGTGTTCTTTGGGTATACACGAATTCCGGCAGAAGCTGGAGAACATTATGAGGCTGGAGAAGAATAAATCTTCCTTCGGAAAGTGGATATAATCCATCATCCACAATCGATTGTAGGCTTATAGATCAGGATTCCATACATCGACTGTCCGATCGGCCAACGAAGATATCGTGGTCGTGCCGATATTCGAGATCGATGTTGTGAGATTGTTTTGTAACGGAGTTATCCATTGTTCGGGTACATTCGAGACGCCATGGTACGTCCCTAGGATGGACCCAACGGACGCTGCGTGTGAATCCGTATCAAACCCCGTATCGACCGCAGTCGTGATTGCATCAGAAAAATCACCACCACTCCAGAGCAAAGCCATTGTGATAATTTCCGTATTTGATCGGACATGAACCCAGTCATACATATCAGTTTCATCCCATCGATCATGAATCCGCTGTTGTGCCGTTTCGACATCAATACCGGTTTCATACCACTCTATTACCGTCTGGATGCTCTCTGTTAGTCGAGAATTTATTGGGATTTCTGATAATCCGATTTGTATCAGATCTTCAATATCTGTCGCAAGTGGAGCCCCAGCTATCATTGCCGCGACCCACATTTCTCCATAAATTCCATTCTTTATATGACTTATTCGAGCATCTCGATATGCAAGTGCCGCGGCCTGTGTTGGATTACCTAACGAAATATAACCCCACGGATCCGCCCGTATTTGTGCCCCGATCATCTCCCGATATGGATTTAAATGCGTGGCTGAATCTGGTGGCATGATACGATTTGCGAAATTCCGGTATGCTACACGCTCTGCTGTATAGGTATTGAATAATGGAAGATGTTCAACCCAGTAATTGGCAACATCTATGGAGTCAAATTGCAAACCGTTGTTTTCCAATATCTGAAGTCCAGCAACGATATAATCTATATCATCATCAATCGGCATGCCGTCTACATCTGTGATAAATGAATCTCGTTCTTCGAGATTCGTATAGATATTATATTTGTCACGGATTTCCGGCCGAACATCTGCATGTATATACTCCGTTAATGGATATTGATTGGATGCCTTGAGAAATTCACGAATCCGTTTTTGACTCCATCCTTGCACTGGTTTTCCTAACAAGCATCCTGCACAGGCTCCAATCCATCCGCCATGGATATGTTCACGCACGGTGTCTTGGTCAAACTCGATACCACCTTGAGGAGTATGGGTAGGGCGTGATTTCTTTATTTCAGGTAGTTCTGAGGGCTCTGTATATTCGAAGCCATCTTTGATGGGTAATTCAGGTCCTTGAAGAAGGATGTCCGTTATGGATTTTTCTAACTTTGGATCATCCTCTTTTAAGGAAAAGGCTGTTTCAATTTTAGATTCCAAATCATTGAAATCGCGTCCTGCTTCCTGTAATTGGTTATATTCAAAATGCAACAGGCCGTGGTCAGGGGTTAAAAATAGCGGATCCGGGAGCTTGTCAGGGATTGTTTCCTCTGCAAATACGTATTTTTCTTGCGTTGGATCGACCTTGTTCATATCTTCGTATCATAATCGCCGTATGTTAAACTTCTGTTCGACCAATCTGTACTGCATAGTGGTTTTCTCGTGGGGAGAAATTGCAAGCAACGGTATATCGAGGTGTCGCTGGCGTTACTTTCCGCCCGCTAAAAACACTACGATCCGTTCTATGAACCCCTCATTATTTGCGACGTTATATCTCGAACTGGAGATAAATGTACTATCACCCACGGCTAAGACCTGACCATTTTCACTAATAACAGCTACAGGGAATTTACCCATCGTTCCCAGCGACGAAATTTGTGTCTGTGCCATAGAGCGACGAATTATTATACCATTATGGGCGGTTACTTTCGTCGCAGTATAGAAAACCGTTGTGCCACCCGCAGTAAACCCCGCTTGGGCAGCGTTTTGACCTTCTGTAGCTAGGATATTTTGATAATTTCCATCCTTATTAACCAAATTATATAAATAATTTGTTCCGAACGAAATCCCGAATGTCGAGGCTAACGGGTCCATCCGACTTCTAATCGTAGATAATGTCACAAGGAATCCGGATGCTGTTAACGCTCGTCTGTTGGGTTCACCCAATAATAGTAATCGGCCACCATTGTTCACAAATTGTTCCACTTCAGCTACTTCTTGATCAGTATACTGAACCGCAGGATCAATCACCACAAAGGCATCGGCTGATTGCAATTGTTCACTAAAATCATCAGATGGGTGTAAATACTTAATTGTTCCACCAGCTTCAGTAATTCCTCGAATTAACGGAACAATATCTTCTTTTTGGAATCGGTTGTTATGTGATGCATCAATTAATACTGTAAACTCTCCTTGCATTGGCGGTGATATACTCCCGCTTGCGGTCAATCTATCAGCTGTTAATTTGCTTGGATCGTATTCAGAGCGTTCTGGAAGCGGCTGTGTCGTAGGTTTTGATGCCGTTATTTCAGCAATAATTCCACTACTGGCTACAACAACAACTACTATTAATACGATCGTTATCAGTCGCTTGCTATTGTCGGTTTGTAGTTGTGGCATTGTTTGCTGAAGAGGAATTTGGTGGTGATTGTTCGTCGTGACTACTCAGCACGGAATATGGGAGCATGAGTACATTTGGAACGGCTGGATCCAAGGGTTTCGTCCCGATGAATTTCGATACAGAAATAAGCTCTTTCTTCGGAGCGGAGGAAGCCAAATAGGCTGTCCGAGTGAGGAATTCAACCGTTACACCTTCTGGTCGAAGGACCTTCACCGTGTATGAATCCAGGTTTGCCATTCGAGCTGCTCTTCTAATCGCTGATTGTCGCCCTCCGATTGCATCAATTAATCCGTATTTGGCTGCTAAAGCTCCCGAATAAATACCCCCTTGTGAGAACGTTTGTTTTGATATTGTTAGATTTTCTTGTCGATTTTTCGCTACCGCATTAACAAAGGCCCTTCGCATTGCCTCTAATTTATATTGCCAATCCCGACTTGATCCGCCACTTAACTTATTTGGTCCGG
This sequence comes from Halobacteriaceae archaeon, assembly GCA_042218485.1. Taxonomy (GTDB): domain Archaea; phylum Halobacteriota; class Halobacteria; order Halobacteriales; family Halobacteriaceae; genus JBDGRB01. The sequence goes on from JBDGRB010000002.1 coordinate 8,006, forward strand.
TGGTTATGATATCTTTGATAGGTTCGATATCTGAGGGCATCGTGGCAAATACACCGATACTACCAACCAAACTTGATGGTTTTGCGTATATATAATCCGCGGGTGCGATCGCATAATATGCACCCGAGGCAGCAATTGCTCCTACACTGGCAACAACTGGCATTTGATCGGCGGCTGCCGCCATATGCAAGTATAATTTTTCACTCGATGACGCAGCACCCCCTGGGCTATTCACGATAATTACTATGGCTTTAATTGAGGGATTATTCTGGGCTTTTTTAATCATCGACACTACCCGCTCAGCTGTTTCTCCATCAATTGTTCCTTCCAACGGGATAACAGCTATTGTACCATTTGCTGAGGCTCCCCATTGCCACGCAAATGGAGCAATTAATAGCCCAATAATCAATCCAATAATAACGACAATAACATACGACTGCCACGCCCGTTTTATAAGGGATGAAATCCTATCTGATTGGGTCCTTAGATCCATCCTCTTATAATCAATTGTATACAAACATTATGTTTGTTACGGTGTACCACATGACCACCGCCTTGATTAGGTTATTTATACCTAACACTCCCATTCCGGAATTGGAATATTATAATCAAAAAAACCAATATATTTGATACATCTATCGAGAAACTATAATTTGGACTATCAATCTCAGTCGCTACTCTCGATGAACAAATAAATAATTTTCTGCTCTAAGAGAGATTTTCTATAAATGGATGGACAGAAAAGCATATAGTGTGATATAATAGTGTTCGATAATATAAGGCAGGACAATGAGTGAGCAGAACAAAAAAGAATCCTCACATTGTTCACACTGTGCATTTGAACAGTTAGAGGCGTTATATCAACTCAATATTGAAGCAAAACGATATGCTGATGCTGCCGAAAACGCATATTCTAACGGTTTGAAAGCTAACGCTCGACTCTATAGTCTGCGGAAAAAAGCCCTCTATGGACTGAAACGAGCGATTCTTGGTACACTTGTTGAAGATGGTTGTATCCGTACTGCTCGTTGCCACGAAATTGATGGAAAACCCTATTACTGTCTTTATGTCGGTGAGTTTTCATTCCATACACCGAAAGATGAATGGGATAACCCACCACTAAATTGTTCTCCTTCGCCCTCCAAAACGCTGGATTCGTTTGATTCTGATCCTAACAACCGCTCCGACAATCTCTCAGAACGGGAAGCTCTCAAACGACTGACGGAGGAATTTGAAACACCAAATAATTACTTACCGACACCATTCGTTGACCGGCAATACCGATCGAAGTTTGCTGGCTGGTCACATCTCCCTGGTGCGGTTGAAGAAGGTGATAAAGTTGATGGACGATTTAATCGAAATACAACTCAGAATCCATATGAAGAGTTTTTATTCAAGGTTGGGGATGTCTTTCAAACTAAGAATGGAGAATGTCATATTATCGATCGGTATCAGGCATGGCTGACTCCCCTCTGGGATCGTTCGCCAATCATGCCACGGACGGCGTATGATGTTGAAATTGATGGTGAAATACATGAGACTGTACGCCAGCGACGCCTCGTTGATGATTGGTATATCCTTGCGGAAAGTTTGGATAACCCAGTTCCACATGTTAATGGACGACAAGCAGACATGGCGGGTGACGCCGTTGATCAACCTATTGATTTTGATATCGGGGATATCGTTGAAATTAACCCCGATTGGGATGCGAACGGCCCATATTATTGGAAAATCTCACAAGCTTCACTCTCATACAATTTAATACTCTGTGAGTTCGAACCTGTTGGTCCAACTGATCAGGCCGAGCCTGGATTAGCCATTGAGGAGTTTATCGATGATGTGGTAGCTGTTCATGACACTCCCCCAGACACGAAGTGAATTATTCGATCTGAAATTGTATTTATAACTGATCTTCGACGAGATCTGCGATTTCATCCGGGGTATCGCCGACAGGAACTCCGGCATTATTTAACGCATTGATTTTGCTTTCGGCCGTTCCAGTTCCTGAGCCACTCACTATAGCACCGGCATGGCCCATTCGTTTACCGGGTGGAGCAGTTCTGCCGGCAATGAATCCCACCACAGGAGTATCCATATTTGTCTGAATAAATTTTGCGGCATTCTCTTCATCTTCACCACCAATTTCACCGCACATGACGACGACATCCGTATCGGAATCGGCTTCAAATGCCTGTAACGCCTCGATGAAATTTGTTCCGATAATTGGATCGCCACCGATGCCGATTGCAGTACTTTGTCCAAATCCTCTATTCGTAAGATTCTCAACGACTTGGTAGGTTAGCGTTCCTGATCGTGATATTAAGCCGATATTTCCAGACTCGAATATATTCCCTGGAAGGATCCCGAGTTTTGCCTCGCCTGGAGTAATAATGCCTGGGCAATTTGGTCCAATGAGGCGAGTGTCAACCTCAGATAGCCGCTTGTATACATCACTCATATCTTGCGTTGGAATACCTTCAGTAATCGTCACGACGAGATCTAATTGTGCGTCCAAAGCTTCGAAAATCGCATCTTTGGCGAATGCTGGTGGGACAAAGACAACTGATGCATCTGCATTTTCCTCACGTGCTGCCTTTTGGACCGTATTATATACTGGAATATCCTCGACAGTCGTTCCCCCTTTCCCAGGGACAGCGCCAGCCACTATATTTGTGCCATAATCAAGCATCTGCTTTGTATGGAATTTCCCTTCGCCTCCGGTTATGCCCTGCACTATAACTCGAGTTGTGTCATCGACAAATACACTCATTGTCCTACCTCCTTTGCCATATTTACCGCTTGTTGCACTGCCCCTTCTAGTGTTTTTTCAACTGTCACGAGATCAGTATTGAGGACTTCCATTCCTTCCTCGGCATTTGTCCCGGCCAGTCGGACGATAACGGGTTTTGGTATGGTCTCAAATTGTTCTAATGCCTCATTAATTCCCCTCGCAACCTCATCTCCACGGGTGATACCGCCAAAGATATTGAATACAACCGTATCGACATTATCGTCGGAAAACACCATATCCAAGGCATTCGATACTCGTTCAGCTTTTGCCCCGCCCCCGATATCTAAGAAATTTGCCGGCTTGCCGCCATAAAAATCAACGAGATCAAGAGTTGTCATAACAAGCCCGGCACCGTTGCCAATGATTCCGACATTACCATCTAATCGAACGTAATCAAAGTCATATTCTGCTGCTTTACGTTCAAGTTCGTCTTCATAGGTTTCTTCCTGCATTTCAGCGATACTCGTTTGTCGGAATAAGGCATCATCATCGATATTCAGCACGGCATCCGCAGCAATAACCTCATTCTCCTCAGTTACCATCAACGGATTTATTTCTGCATCACTTCCATCTTTATCGTCCCAAATTCCATATAACGTTTGTAATATATCTGCTACATCGCGTGCGATATCTTGTTCGACACCCGCATCATATGCAGCTTTACGGGCTTGATATGGATGTAATCCAAAAGCAGGATCGATATGCTCACGAGCAATGGCATCGGGATGTTCTGCTGCAACGTCCTCGATATTTACGCCGCCCTTTGTCGAAACCATTGCAATAGGCTGTCCTTCACCCCGATCCATTGTAACACCGACATACAACTCATTTTTAAAGTCGACCGCTTCCTCGACGAGTACTTCTTCAACAGTATATCCCTTCAAATCCATACCAAGTATTTCATTGGCTATGGATCGAGCATTTGTTTCGTCGTCGGCGATTTTTATTCCACCTGCTTTACCTCGTCCACCAACTTGTACTTGGGCTTTGATTGCCACGGGGTAGCCAATATCGTTTGCGGCTCCAACTACTTCTTCTGCAGATGCAGCAAGTTTCGATGACGGGATTGGGATTCCAGATTCTCTGAATACCTCTTTTGCTTGGTATTCATGTAATTTCATGTATGCATAATTCGGGGCCGCAATGTGCATAAATCCCTTTCATATCCACTCAGGAATTATCCGTTGGATCCAGGCCGCTTCGGTCAGCTATGAGGCCATCAATATTTAAATTCACGAGTTGTTCAGCTTGGTGGAGAGTTTGAATCGGCCATGCGTGAACCCCGATATCATGTTCATGCGCTTTTGATATTAGATCCGTCTCCAGACATAATTCATAGTGAGGATGGATATAATCAGATTGCATGTCAATAGCTCGTCGCAAATTTTCCATCGGATCCGATTGAAAAATGAATGCGAATTCAACCCCTGGCATAGACTTCCTGACTTCATTGAGGACATTCGGTAGGAATGAAGATATTATGAACGCGTGATCACGATGTGCTATTTGCGGGATCACTGCCTCTATAATGTTTTCTTCTTTGAGCTCAAGAACAACACCGGTATCAGGCGGAATTACCTGTAATGCCCGCTCCAATGTTGGAATACCCTCACCAGTGTTTAAAACACTTAATGCTCCTAACTCAATCAAGGCTTTCTCACTTACTAATCCGGATCCATTCGTTACTCGATCAACTGATTCATCATGAATTACTACCAGTTCTCCTGATCCACATTGTCGGATGTCCAGTTCGATATAATCGCAATTGCCACGAGCTGCCTTAATCGCCTGAATAGTATTTTCGGGATTTTCAATTGCAAATCCGCGATGAGCAATATAAATCATTCTTTCCGGTGCATATGTAACGCAATACTATATTGCTTGGTGGAACGTTCAAAATTTGAGTATCGATATTTCAGGTTATTTTCCGCAAATAGATAGTTTCTTGCTTGTTGAATAATTCCATCGAACATGGCCGAATCTGAAGATATTTTTGATGGGCATAATGATAGTTTACTCAGATTACTTGACATTAACTCTCCTGTTGAAGCGTTTCGTGATGGCAATGATCAGACTCATATTGATATGCCACGACTCAAGGAAACCGACTTTAAAGCCGGAATGTTTGCCATATTCGTTCCGAATGAAAACGGAGAGTACGAGCGGATTGAGACTGAACATGGGTATGAATATGAATTGTCTGATCCAATCACTATCGAACGAGCGCAACGGATGACGGGTCAAATGTTAGTCTTACTCAACCAACTAACGACAAATATCGATTCACTCGTCCAGATTAAAACGATTCGCGATCTCGAAACGCTTTATCAAACGGATAATATCGGCGCAATACCTCATTTAGAGGGGGCAGAACCTGTGGCTCCCGATTTATCAAATTTGGATATATTATATGCGGCGGGCATTCGATCAATTGGACCTGTTTGGTCCCGTCCAAATGCTTTTGGTCACGGTGTCAAATCTCGATATCCAGGCGGCCCAGATACGGGGCCTGGCTTAACTGAAGCCGGCCAGGAATTGATCAATGCATGTGCTGATCGAGGCATTCTAATCGATTGTGCTCATATAACGGAACAAGGATTTTGGGACGTCGTAGATCACACAACGAATCCGATTGTCGTTTCTCATTCTGGCGCATATGCGATATCCAATCATTCTAGATATTTAACCGATGAACAACTCGATGCAATTGCGGATTCAGATGGACTTGTTGGTATAACGTTTGCATCGTTTGGAAATGATGGGAGTAATGATTTACCGCCGATTGACCGACTAGTAGATCACTTTGAATATATTCGTGATCGAATTGGTGTTGAACATGTTGCCATAGGATCAGATTTCGATGGGGCTAGCCTCCCTGGGGATATTGAGGATGTTCGTGGCCTCAATATCCTCATCGAGCAATTGCATTCTCGAAATTTTACGCAGAATGAGATTGATCAAATAACAACCCATAATTGGAAGCGGGTTTTGGACGAATGGTGGTAATCTTCCATCCCAGATATTGATTCATCCACATGGATGTCTCCACAAATACGTTTTCGCTACCTCTTAGTTACCGAGTTGTGATGTAACAGATATGACGGTCACGTTCGATTTTTCCAATCAGGTAGTATTAGTAACAGGTGCAAGCGGTGCTCTTGGGAGTGCTGTGGTTACGGCATTTGAAGATGTGAATGCGACGGTGTGTGGTGCAGATATTGTCGAGCCATCGGATGAAGACGCCCAACTCTCAGAAGGAACTGCTAGTGCATTTTATCAGGCGGATTTTACTGACCCAGATGCCGTCGAACAGACAATTGATGCAGTTCGTTCTGATCACGGACAAATTAATCATCTCATAAATATCGCAGGTACTTGGCGGGGAGGGGATCCATTGGATGAAACGGATGTCGATGTGTTTGACTTTCTGTTTGATATCAATTTGAAAACTATGTTTTTAGCATCGAAATTTGCACTCCCCCATTTACGTGAAACGGAGGGTTCTATTGTCAGCGTGAGTTCCCGATCTTCCCTTGAAGGTGGTGAAGGCGATGGTATTTATCGAGCAACGAAGGCAGGGATTCGAATCCTTACCGAAACGATTGCCGAGGAAAATTTAGGAACCGTTCGGGCAAATGCGATCATGCCAAGTGTAATTGATACTCCGATGAATCGAGAGATGATGGATGGGCCAAAAGAAGAATGGGTGGATCCAGCTGATATTGCAGACGTTATTCTTTTTCTCTGTAGTGAGGGATCCTCCGTTACGAGTGGCGCAGCAGTTCCTGTCTACGGTGAAGCTTAATAATTGGCAATCATACTTCCGTCGTTTACATTGAAGCAGGCGCAAAGCCTCCCCCTTTCGGGTGGGGAGGACGTCGATAGTGATACTAACGGTGTTCGCCGGCTAATACAGAGATGTCCGATGGGAGGTCTTATCCAGCGACTCTCACAACCCTTTTCTTTACCCTATACGAATTAGTCACGCAAAGATGACGATGGAGGATCGTATAGAGGAATTACGAGAGAAGCACGAGGAGGCGGAGCTTGGTGGAGGTAAAGAGCGTATTGAACAACAACATGAACGAGGGAAAATGACGGCACGTGAACGGATTGAGTATTTCCTTGACGATGATACGTTCACTGAATTTGACAAACTCCGTACCCATCGTTCACATAATTTTGATATGGAGGAGAAACAAATCAAGGGGGATGGCGTCGTAACTGGGTACGGTAAAGTCAATGGTCGGAAGGTCTTTGTATTTGCCCATGATTTCACAGTATTTGGTGGATCATTAGGCGAAGTGTTTGCCGAAAAGGTTTGTAAGGTGATGGATAAAGCGATTGAAGTTGGCGCTCCTGTGGTTGGTCTCAATGACTCCGCAGGAGCAAGGATCCAAGAAGGGGTAAAAAGTTTAGGTGGCTATGGCGAAATTTTTCGTCGAAATACTGAAGCGAGCGGTGTAATTCCTCAAATATCAGCGATTATGGGTCCTTGTGCAGGTGGAGCAGTGTATTCTCCGGCGATCACTGATTTCGTATTTATGGTCAAAGATACCTCGCATATGTTTATTACGGGGCCTGATGTCATCGAAACAGTAACTGGTGAAGAAGTCAGCTTTGACGAACTGGGTGGCGCTGTGACTCACAGTTCCGAAAGCGGGGTTGCTCATTTTGCTACTGAATCGGAGAAAGAGGCCCTCGATGATATCCGAACATTATTGTCTTATGTTCCCCAGAACAATGTCGAGGATCCACCCCGGATCCAACCAGAGGATAACCCTGATCGAACGCCCGAGAAGCTAACAGATATCGTTCCGGATAAACCACAAAAACCGTATGATATGCAAAATGTTATTACAGAAATTATCGATGAGGATTCCTTTTTTGAGGTTCAGGAATCATTTGCCCAAAATATTATTATCGGATTTGGGCGGCTTCATGGGCATTCCATCGGTATCGTTGCGAATCAACCCCGAGTTAATGCCGGAACTCTTGATATCGAAGCCAGTGAAAAAGCCTCACGGTTTGTCCGATTTTGTGATTCATTTAATATTCCGATCCTTACCTTTGTGGATGTACCTGGATTTATGCCAGGCACCGATCAAGAACACAATGGCATTATAAAGCACGGGGCAAAGTTGCTGTACGCCTATTCGGAATCGACCGTTCCATTACTTACGGTGATCACACGGAAAGCATACGGTGGGGCATATGACGTAATGGCTTCAAAACACCTTGGAGCGGATATTAATTATGCATGGCCAACTGCTGAAATTGCAGTTATGGGACCGCGAGGGGCCGTAAATGTCCTGTATAGTGATGAGTTAGAAGGAGCAGATAATCCAGAAGAGTTGCAAAATGAGCTAATTGAAGAATATCGTGAAGAGTTTGCAAATCCATATACTGCAGCCGATGAAGGATTCATTGATGCCGTCATCGAACCACCAGAAACCCGACCAAAACTTATTGACGATTTAGAAATGCTTCAAACCAAACGCGATTCACTTCCTGATAAAAAACATGGAAACATCCCGCTTTGACATTCCAGATCGGGCAACGGCCGATGAAACAGCTGCTATCATTGCAGCAATTACATCACATTTAGCTACGGTTCGGGCGGAATCAGAGGAACAAGACCAACAATATTGGAGCGGAAACCGGTGGAGCTATCAGGGTCGGATTGAACAATTGCAATCTCGAACGACACGCGTGCCTACATATGCTCCAAAAAACAAATGGAAATCGGCTGGGAGAACGGATCGATTTTGAATATATAGGGATACAAATAGCCAACATTCAATTATTTGAAATCGATACAATCAGGTATCATCATCAATGATATATCGATAATGTTCGAAAAAGTGCTCGTTGCCAATCGAGGAGAAATAGCAGTTCGTGTAATGCGAGCATGTGATGAACTCGGTATCGACACCGTTGCTGTTTATAGCGAAGCTGATAAGCACGCGGGTCATGTTCGCTATGCTGATGAAGCATATAATGTCGGCCCTGCAAGAGCAGCGGATTCGTATCTCGATCAGGACGCGATTATTGATGCTGCCAAACGGTCAGGTGCCGATGCCATTCATCCAGGGTATGGGTTTCTTGCCGAAAATGCAGAATTTGCAAACTATGTTGAAGAGACTGAGGGAGTCACTTGGGTTGGCCCCTCCAGTGATTCCATGCGTCAACTAGGCGAAAAGACGAAAGCACGTCAAGTTATGGATGCTGCCGATGTTCCAATTGTCCCAGGAACCAAAGAGCCACTCGATTCCCCCAGTGAAATTGAGACGTTTGCCGAGGAACATGGATATCCGGTAGCTATCAAGGCTGAAGGTGGTGGCGGTGGGCGTGGGTTACAGATTGTTCAGGAGCCAAGTGAGATTGAAGACCAATTAGAAACGGCAAAACGTGAAGGGGAGGCGTATTTCGATAATCCAGATGTCTATGTCGAAAAATATCTTGAAAATCCAAAACATATTGAGGTACAAATAATAGCCGACCATCATGGCAATGTCCGACATCTCGGTGAACGGGATTGTTCACTCCAGCGACGTCATCAGAAGATAATTGAAGAAGGACCCAGTCCCTCACTTGATCGTGATTTACGAGAAGAGATCGGTGAAGCTGCCCGAAGAGGTGTTCGTGAAGCCGAATATCATAATGCAGGTACTGTAGAGTTTCTTGTCGAGGATGGCGATTTTTACTTTTTAGAAGTTAATACTCGGATCCAAGTTGAACATACCGTGACCGAGGAAATCACGGGCATAGACATTGTGAAATGGCAATTACGTGTTGCAATGGACGAAGAAATTACCTTCAGCCAAGATGAAGTCACCTTTCATGGTCATGCAATGGAGTTCCGGATTAATGCGGAAAATGCGATGAATGATTTCTCGCCCGCAACGGGGACACTTGAGACATACAATCCCCCAGGCGGGATTGGTATTCGATTGGATGATGCGATTACTGAAGGCGATGAAATAAGTGGTGACTATGATTCAATGATAGCGAAACTCATTGTCTGGGGAGAATCCCGAAACGAATGTTTATCTCGAAGTAAGCGAGCGCTAACTGAATATGATATCGAGGGTCTGTATACCGTGATTCCGTTCCATCAATTAATGATCCGTGATGAGACATTCCGTTCAGGCGAACATACAACAAAGTATCTCGATGAGGAACTTGATCAAACGTCAATTGAAGAGGCCTACGATACATGGGGGCCAACACAACCACCAAGCGGGAAAGAACAGGAACGAGAGGTTATTGAGCGAGAATTCACTGTGGAGGTAAATGGCAAACGGTTTGACGTTAATGTGGAAGATCTCGGTGGTGTACAACCAGTACAGCAATCCACTGCATCATCACAGTCTGAAAGTCAACAGGCCACCGAACAACAGACAAGTTCGGAAGAAGCACAGAGCGTTAGTGAAGTCAGTGGTGAGGAAATTACGGCGGATATGCAAGGGACAATTCTATCTGTCGATGTGAACGAAGGTGATACTATAAGCTCCGGTGATGTTGTCTGTGTATTGGAAGCTATGAAAATGGAAAATGATGTCATTGCTGATAGAGGCGGTACAGTTACTCATGTCGCAGTTAGTGAGGGAGATAGTGTTGACATGGGCGATGTATTAGTTGTGCTGGAATAATGTGAACATGGCCCGTGTCGATCCTGTAATTACTGAATTATTGGATATACTCTCAAATAGATCATATACTACCTCGGAACTACGAAACGCTCTCGGGATATCACAGGAGACACTTAAGGAATATTTGGATGTGCTCAAATCGAAGGGTATTAAACTTGGAGAAACCCAGGATGGTCTTACTATCAAAGATGTATCAGGGTTTAACGAGATTACTATACAATATGGCCTGCAGGCGCCATTTTCTATCGAGTACCACGAATCTCTTGCAAGTACGAATGACCGTGCAGCCGACCTTGCGGCTGATGGGATATTTGATATTGCTATTATCGCGGACAAACAAACAGCAGGTCAAGGGCGACAAGGCCGGACTTGGGAATCCCCAACCGGTGGAGTTTGGATGAGTCTCAGTCTGTCGCCTGACATCGACTCACATCTATTTCCCCTATTATCCTTAGGCGCCGGTGTTGCCATCGTCCAAACTCTTCGTGATATGAATATCTCAGCCTACCTCAAATGGCCAAATGATGTCCTCGTGGGTGATGAAGGTGTCCGCGGTGGTAGGAAAATAGCGGGCATTTTGGCTCGATCCGAATCACATGACTGGGTCGTTCTCGGTATGGGAATTAATGCGAACATCCCTGCTCGATCCCTACCGGATGGTGCGACAAGTATCCAAGAAGTGTCGGGCACGGTAAATCGACGATCGATCGTCCAGAATATTCTAGAACATTTCACTACGCTTAGAGATGAACCCTCACGCATCCGTGAGAAATGGCGGACTCTTTCAACTACGCTCAATACGGAAATCCAAGTCACAACAACAAATCAAACCTATACAGGAATCGCTTCAGATATTTCTGAAGCAGGTGCCTTAATTATCAACACCGATGAGGGTCAAATTACCATTACTGCTGGTGATTGCACTCACCTTCGCCCACTCGAATAGTTCTCCTCCAATCGCAGAATTTATCCGAGATGTTGGACTTCAGTACATACTTACGATTCACTCGATTCACCAACCCGCATCGTTAGGACTGGAACTGTAGCCGTACGGACTACCTTCTCAGCGACGCTTCCTAACAATAAACGATCAATTCCTCCCCGTCCATGCGTTCCCATGATAATTAGATCACACTCTTTGTCCTGTGCGTATCTCACGATCTCTTGACTTGGGGTTCCACTCAACTCAATTGTTTCTACTGACACATCACGAGTCTCAGCTATTTCGATTACCTCTTCTAATGCCGTTTCACCTTCCTGTTCAAGCATTTCTGCTACGCCTTCCCATGAGCTATCCATTGAAAGGCTGGCGTAACTTGCAGTGTTAATTACATATACTGCATAAATTGTCGCCCCTTGATCCGCTGCTAATTCGACAGCATGTTCGATCACCCGCTCCATACCAGCTGATCCATCAGTTGGTACTAATATTCGCTCGTAGAGGCCCATACAACCTTATGACAGATACCCTTGATGAGACCTTAAGTTTTCTCCCTATGAATACTTCCGAGCATATAGTATCGGCGAAAACGCAATACTCAGTACTTAAGTCCGAGAAGGCAGATCCATCAGAAGTGAACTTCTTTTACATCACTGTGTGTGGCACGACGAACGACAGCTCTGATTGGATCCGTATAACTTGAGAGATTGTTTGAACCACCATCTAATATTTGAACTTTGGCATCATATCCTGTATCGATTATTCCATAATTAGCATCCAATATCTTCGCGCCGGCTCGAGTAGCCATATAGAGAATGTCAGGAGCCGAGATATCATATAATTTCGATACAAATTCCATTTCACGATACATTGAGGGATTGTTTAACATTACATTATCTGTACCAAGGGCAACAGTTGTCCGTTCCATTAATTTCTCAATCGGGGGTAGGCCCGCATTAGTTGTTAAATTCGATCGCGGGCATACCGCGATAGGAATATCATTGTCTTCGACACGATCCAAGTGAATATCCTCGGCTTGCACCATATGAACAAGTAAATCCGGATCTAGGTCAATGGCAGGATTGATATCTGCACTCGTCCGTTCACCGGCATGGATGGCGAAAAATTTGTTTTTCTCTCGTGTTTTCTGCCGTGCTTCAGTGAAGTCTGCATCTTCAGCCCCACTCGCTCCAAATCCATCCGCGACATCAAGGACGTCTATTTCTTCCCGACCAAGGATGAATGGTTCAATATCGAGGCCAGCGGCTGCTTCTTTAATAGCTGAGACACCACTAACCCCGCCTTCCCGAAATTCAATGAAAGACGCTGTACCCGTTTCAATCATCAACTTCAATGTTTTACCCATTTCACTAACGATATTCTCGCGAGATGCTTCATCAAGAAGTTGATGTTTGAGGCCATCAGGCGGTGCAACAAGCTCTTCTAATGTGAGACCTCGACCCGCCTCTTTTGCGATGGAGTCACCAATATGTGTGTGACCATTCACAAATGCAGGGAGGATAATATCATCACTATCGACTGGGGTTTCTTCAATATCAGTTATTTTGCCATTTTCGATATAAACGACACCATTTACAGGTTCAAACGATGGGCCCTGCAACACTGTTCCTTCTAAGTGCATATTCTATACTAATCTATGCCAATTGTAAAAACGTCATATCTTGGATCGATCGTGTATAGCTAATATTTCTTACTCTGTGATGGCCTGGTAAGGAAATCAAGGGGAGAGACTTTGTTCGTGGACTCACCGTCATAGATTAGTTAAATTCATCTAATGATCGTTCCCCCCGCGGCGTCGTAATTTCGGAGACAAATTGACCGTCTGTTTCCAATCCCAATCTTGACTCTGTTGCATCTCTAACGCGGTCAATATATTCTTGCGGTGTGTAGACGCCAAAACGCCATTGTTCTCGTTGGGCGTCTTGTAATGCATTAACGAGTGTTGATTGCTGATCGAGACGACGGACTTCACCATTCACTAATACTCTGCTGGTTGATTCCCGCATCTCCGGTTGTGGTTGGATATCGATAATAACATCACGATCAGTTATATCTGCTTTTGCAGCGACGTCTTGCTCGAATTCTTTAATTTGTTCATGATCGGCATTCAAAAGATCGGCTGGAACATCACTCATTTCGGCCCAAACGGCCCGTTTGAAAAGATTTCTATCATTGAGTCGCTCTCCTAATTTTGCAGTTGTATCATGGGTTCGGATGCGATGAAAAAGCTCTATGTCATCCATTCGTCGTAATTGTTTTCCTGAAATTTGTGTAGTATCGAGCAGTTGTTCCGTCGCGCGACGCAACATTGTCTTTGAAATACGGGCAACATGGTGATTATACACTGTTGGATTCATTAATGCCCGTGCCAATAATAGACTTTCAGCGGCCTGTACATTTCCTTCATCAAGGACTAGTTTATCATCAATAAAGGTTAATTCACGAACAAGGCGACCGTGATCGATCAACCCATATGGAACTCCCGTGTGATGGGCGTCACGTAATAAATAATCCATCCGATCGACATCAAGTTCACCAGCTATGAGTTGACCATATTTCCCATGTCCTTTGATTAGCTTGAGAATATCGTTTGTGTTGATGCCATAATTATTGAGACAATTGGAGATTTCCCTCCGTGAAAGTAGGTCTTCGACATCATCATGATATTTACCCGTTCGTCGGTGGATCACATCCTCTAAATTATGACTGAATGGTCCATGGCCAATGTCATGTAAAATGGCGGCTGCGCGAATTTTCTTCGCCTGCTGGGTATTTACTTGTAGATGTTCGAGAGCTTGACTAACGATATGATAGACCCCGAGACTATGCTCGAAACGTGTATGATTAGCCGATGGATACACGTATGAAACAGTTCCGAGTTGTTTAACCCGTCGTAATCGTTGGACAGCTGGCGTTTCAAGTAACTCTTCTCCAACCCCCGATATCGTGATATGATCATGAATGCTGTCCTTTACTGTGGTCATTACTACATACTTACGGTTACAGGAATAAAATACCAAAGATTAGAGAAACAATTCTCGGATGTATTTGTGCCCTTACCAAATAAACTTCCATCCTCAAGACGGTGTGCATGCCGGAGACTGAGTAGTGCAACAAGGGGGGGTGGTTTACTGGCCAGCGAATCGTACGTCAGTGCGGGGGGACATCAAGATTATCTTGAGGGGCTTGTTCGAAAGAGCGGAAATTTCATTTATATTGGAGTCTCACCTCGGATATGGTCACATTTCTTTCTGGTGGTACCGGCACTCCAAAGTTATTATCGGGTGCTGTTTCAGAATATTCGCCTGAGATGATCACGGTGATCGGAAATACGGGTGATGATATCAAACTTGGAGGAAATTTGATTTGTCCTGATCTCGATACGGTATTATTTGAACGGGCAGGTATTCTCGACAAAGAGACATGGTGGGGAATCGCAGAAGATACAAGTTATACTCATGATCAACTTACAACTCTCGTCGAGGCAACATCATTTGATGAACCGCAATTTCTCCCTCCATCGGAGCAGATGAACGGAGACGATATTGGGCGATGGCGACAGTTTGGGGGGATTCCAGAATTTATGTATATCGGTGATCGAGACCGTGCGATTCATATATTCAGGACGGCGCTATTGGAGGCAGGATATACATTGACGGATGTAATCCAAAAATTAACTGAAATTTTTGATATATCTATAACGCTACTGCCTATGAGTGATGACCCCGTCAGTAGTATCATTCATACAGAAAGTGGCCAAATGCATTTCCAAGAATTCTGGGTAGATAAAAACGGTAAACCAAATGTTGAGGATGTTGAATTTCGTGGTGGAAAATCAGCAGAAACTACCGATCAAGTGCTTACAGCTATTCGGAATAATCCAGTGATTATCGGCCCTTCGAATCCTATCACAAGTATTGGTCCAATGCTAGAGCTTGATGCTTTACGAGATGCTTTATATGATACTGATGTCGTCGCTGTGTCACCCTTTATTGAGGATACAGTATTTTCAGGGCCTGCAGCTAAATTAATGGAGGCCGAAGGCTATCAATCAAGTACAACTGGAGTAGCACAAGTTTATTCGTTTGTCGATGCGTTTGTATTAGATGTCAAGGATTCAACTTCCCTCGACCGGCCGATAGTTCGAACAGAAACCGAGATCAACACCCATGAGAACAGAATTAGAGTTATACAGGCGTGTAAGCAGGCATTTAAGAAAATATAATGTTTGAACCTAGATTAGCTCTTGCCAGTTTGAGTGGTCAATCTGATGTTGGTTGGGCAAAACAGGGAAGTCCATATGCTGGCGCAGCTTTTCTCGGCGGAATTGCAATTGATGCGGAAACTCGGCGGGCAGCAAAACAACTTATCGAACGCGATCGTAATGAATTTTTACCGGCAAATCCGCACGCCTTTATCGAGTCACAACTCGCTGCGCTGGATACGGTCCCGCTACGACCAGCAATCAATGTTAGAACGATATCTGTAACGCCACTTGAACGCGTCGCAGAGATATGTAATGAATATAATGCAATTATCGAGATCAATGCGCACTGTCGGCAAGAAGAAATGTGTTCGGTCGGTGCAGGTGAGTCCTTACTCGCCGATGTTGATCGTCTCTCTCACTATGTTTCGGTTGCCGCAGAAACTGGAGCCACTGTGAGTGTCAAAACTCGGGCGGAAGTTCCTGACACGAATCTTTGTCATGTCGCGAGTGCAATTGAAAGCGCTGGCGGCGAAATAATCCATGTGGATGCGATGGATACTGAATCAATTATCGCGGATATCAATCAAGTTAGTAATTGCTTTATTATTGCAAACAATGGTGTCCGTGATCGGGATTCAGCCGCAGAATATCTTTCATATGGTGCCGATGCAGTGAGTGTCGGCCGGCCAAGTGATAAACCGCGTATACTAGAACAAATACATCAAGCAGTCGTAGATTTGACCTCCCCCCATCCTTGAAAGAGAGGATTTTGTCTCATCCTGTTATTCCATGAATGTATTGATAGATAATCTGTATGAATCGAGGAACGAATCCTTTTAACAATATCAGCATCAAGGATCTATAATGGCAATTAAACCCGATTACGTCAAGAAGACGGGAAAGTTATTATTGGATCGATATCCAGATGCATTTTCTGCTGATTTTGAACATAACAAAAAGTCCGTCGACCGATTGACGAATATTCAGTCAAAGGAAGTTCGAAATCGTATTGCGGGGTACGTTACCAGGAAAAAAGAATAACATCATGCAAGAACAGCTATTTAAACCAACGGAGTTCTGTATTTAGATATGTCTGTCAAGGTTGGTATCTTGGGTGCAACGGGCGCCGTCGGCCAGCGATTTATTCAATTACTCACAGACAACTCCGATTTTACCATCTCGGCGGTTACAGCGAGTCCTGAAAGCGAAGGATTAACCTATCAGAATGCCTGTGACTGGCGACTGGATGTACCGATGCCAGAAGCGATCGCAGAGCTTGAAGTGAGGGCTACAGAACCGACGGCTGTACCGGACGATATAGATTTATTATTTTCCTCATTACCATCAGATGTTGCCGATGATATTGAACCAACATTCGCAGACGCCGGGTATATGGTATGTTCGAACTCATCAAATGAACGGTTGTCCCCGGATGTCCCGTTAATAATCCCTGAAATAAATCCAGATCACCTTGATTTACTCTCCATTCAGCAGAAAACTCGAAATTGGGAGGGTGCATTGATTAAAAATCCCAACTGTTCCACTATTACTATGGTCCCACCATTAGCAGCATTACAACAATTCGGTATCAAAAACGTTCACGTTGCGACGTTACAAGCGGTTTCTGGGGCAGGGTATACGGGAGTATCATCAATGGAAATCATTGATAATGTTATCCCACATATCGGTGGCGAAGAGAAAAAAATGGAAACGGAACCGCAAAAAATTCTGGGGACCCTTTCTTCCGAAGCTGTTGAGCCTGCCTCGCTTTCAATTTCGGCATCCTGCAACCGCGTACCAACAATTGATGGCCATCTTGAGAATGTATGGGTCGAAACCGAGGAAGGACTATCGCCCGCTGATGTGAAAGATGCTTTCAATGAACTAGATCAAATTGATTTACCCAGTGCTCCGGAGTCTCTCATTTCTATCCGCGAGGATCCGGCCCGTCCCCAACCTCGACTTGATCGGATGGAAAACGCTGGGATGTCGATCGTGGTCGGTGGTATTGAATCAACTGAGGAAGGGATTTTATTTAATTGCCTTGCTCATAATACGATCCGGGGGGCTGCAGGAGCCAGTGTTCTGAATGGTGAATTGTTACATCAGAACGGCTATCTCTCGTAACCAATTTTCCGATTGCTCTACAGACGGAACAGGCCGAGTGCCTCGGGGCGTGACCCCGAGGCGGTTCACTGAACTGGCACAAATTAAGCAATAATTTATTGATCAGCTGTTGGAGTAGATAAATCGATTTCAGTGATGTGAAACGAGAGCCCACGACTTTTCAGGTGGGAGAGGGTCAATTAATGGCGAGTATCAGAATATTTTATAGTGAGGTGAGAAAACATTTCGAGAAGAATACAGAAGAAAATGCTAATCTGGATGGGTTTACCGGAATCCATGCATATAACTTTGACCTAACGAAGAACCAATCATGGCCGGGGTTTTGCGACGAACACCTTCTTTTCAGCAGGCGATCATTGGGGCAAGTGCGGCAGGTCGATTTGCGAGTAGTATATTGATGGGTACGAGCTTGGCTGTGATTGTGGAGTCCCAAGGGGGGAATGCATTTGCGATAAGCATGGTGTTGATGGTCTATTTTTTGGGGTTGATGGTATTTGCCCCCGTATGGGGCGCTATTGCTGATATAACTGGCCGGAGGAAGTTCCTTCTCCTTTTGACAGGAAGTCTCGCAACGTTGATTATTCTTCCATTAACAATCGCTGCAAGCATTTGGCAACTGATCGGAATTCGGGGATTATATGCTATATTTGCGGCAGGATTTGCTCCAGTTATGTTGACAATCGTAAGCGAACGGGGCGGCGAACACGGTCGTGGGTATGAAATCGGGCTCTTTAATAGTGCTCGTGCTACTGGATTTGCTAGTGGGCAGTTAAGTGTCGGTATATTGCTTGGATACTTCGTAAACGATATACTATATTTGTTCATTGCTGGAATCAGTCTCTTTGCAACCGTCGTTATCATTTTCGTTGACGATCCAACTGAGACAGCTCCCCGTGTTTCGAAACGAGCGTTTCTAACTGAAATCCGACGACGATTATTTCCAGCAGCAGGTGAACGTGAACATCTAAAATCTCATGGCCTGCAATGGTTATATATTGGACTTGCGTTGAGAAATATGACTGTGTTAGGTGTTATGAGTCTCATCCCTGTCTATTTAACCATAACTCTCGGGCTATCAACCACGTTGATGGGCATTCTGTTGGCCATCAATCCAGTCAGTCAAACGGTTTTTATGTATTTCTTCGGTCGAATAGCTGATAATTTTGGACGCAAACCGTTAATTACCCTTGGTATGGGCGGAAGTGCAGTGTTTGCAATTGTTACTGCTGGTGCTGTCCTCCCTTCGTCGTTCGCATTACGAGCTCTCATCGCTGGTATCGCATTATTACTGATTGGAGCGAGTTATTCGGCAATGACGACAGGCGCAATCGCTTTTATTGGCGATGTCGCTGAAGAAAACCGCGAATCAGAACTTATGGGGTTGCGGTCAACGGCGAAAGGGGTGGGGGGTGTACTCGGTCCTCCACTTGTAGGAACATATGCCACGTTTACGTCGTTTTCACAGGCATTTTTCGTCGGAAGTTTGCTTTCCCTTATTGCAGCTATCCTGGTATTTATATTTTTAACTCCTACAGGTTAAGTCCCCGTCCGCAAGGAGCTCCCTACCGGCGCGAGGAGGGCGGGGTAATTCACCCGGAAGTAAAACACCAGAAACACATCCAGTACCGATGGATGATTAATGGATATCCAAGACTTTCGCCGGTTTAGGAACTGTTTTTATTAACGCATTTAAATATATCACTAATGAGCCATTCTGCCGACACACCTCTTTCAAGTCAAGCTAAATTAGTTCGAGTCGTTCTCGACAATTGTGGTCCTCTTTCGCCTCCAGAAATCGCTCAAGAAGCCCATATTACCGAACAAAGCGCCAAACAAGCATTGCGGGAACTCGAAGATGCGAATGAAGTCAAATGTGTTTGCGGAATGGCAAAATCGAAAGAAGAAATTTATGCGCTCCAAAGTGAGACATAGCGTTTAAGCAACCTTATCACCAATTTTTATATACGTGCCTCAGTCCCCGGCCGAGGATCCATTCGGAATCGATGACCGTCCGGAGAACCCAGGCACGTGATAGAATGGTCACTCACCCATTATCGTGAGTCGCCCGGCACGAGGGTTTCCCGACTGACACGGCAGACTGCCAGGGATGAGGTCGGTTGTTAGTGTTTCGGGCGGATATTGTCTTTTTCATCTTCGTTTCAAATCGGGAATATGAAATTTATACAGTCGTCACTGTTAACTATTCGGGCCTCATTATTTGGCCATATATGAGTACCACGGCTGAAGAAGGCGATTCGGCGGCAATACAGGTCACATCCGCTGCCGCCCAAAAGGCGATTGATCTAATGTCCAATGAAGGGTTAGATACGGATATTGCTGGACTCCGATTGTTCGTCCAACAGGGTGGCTGTGCCGGGCTATCGTATGGTATGCGGTTCGACAAAGAACCTGATGAAGAAGATCACATTTTTGAACACGATGATCTCCGTGTATTTGTGGATCCAGCAAGTTTGAATTATGTTGAGGGGAGTGTAATCGATTTCGAATCAGGCCTTCAGGGCGAAGGATTTCACGTTAATAATCCAAACGTAGTAAGTGAATGTGGCTGTGGCGAAAGTTTCCGAACTTAATCTTTGAGTTTAAACGCAACTTCAACTTCAGCCTGATATTCTCGACCTTCGACAGACGCCAGTTCAACTCCTTGTGAAGTGACCTCCACCCATTTAATATTTTCCAGTGTTTCCTCTGCCCGCTCGATTGCATCATCAACAGCGTCTTCAAATCCTTCTGTGCTACTACCAATCAATGTAACTTTTTTATGTACCATATATGGATATTAAGAGACAGAGGTCATAAACCTACTTGCCAGATTGTATTTGTTTCCCAATATGATCTATTATAGAGTCCAGCATTTGCGATAAATATACGGTTCCCCAAGTGGCAACAATAATCCCGCCGATCGTATCAAAAATCAAATCCATCATTGTATCATCCAAACCATATTGCGTTGCAATTGATTTCATTTGAAACCAAGAAGCGAGGCCACTGACGCCAAATTCGATCACTTCCCAGAATACGCCAAAGGCTAGCACGACGATCAATAAATACACAAATGTGAATTTCGGGGGCAATTCAATTGCTGCGGAATGGGAGTCAAGAGCTCTTGCGAAGGCATAACCTGCCCCGGCCACGATCGAAGATGAAAGAAGATGGGTTACATGATCCCACCACCACACATTTTGGTACGGGCCAAGCGTTCCAAGTGCGTGGAGAAATACAGCCACAGTGATCCACAATACTAACGCTGGATCCATCGATACATTATAATCTCTTTCAATGAAGGCTGGGATTTCAGTAACGACAATCGCTACAACCGTATTCACTACAATGCCGAGATTTTTTCGATCCAAACCGATGAATAAGAAACCTATCAATGCGAGTTGTAGTAACCGTGTCACTTGCCGTTGTCGTTTCGCCGAAATATGTAAGAAATCTCGGATCCTCATTCAATCACCTCTTTGACGGGTTCTGGGAGGCGATCCCGACTTCGGATCCGCCGGCGGAAGTATGCTTCAAAGATAACTCCACCTACAATACCTGCGATGGTTGAATATATGAATTCCCACATGACTTGTGCCTCGACGGCGTGTAACTCAGCTTGGGTCATCGTCGGTTCGATTAAAAACGTCGTTGAAAGATAGATATCAGAAAGCCACCGAACAACTGCCCACACTCCGGCCGTTGCCATCGTTGACATTATTACGAATAAAACTGCAAACCAATGCGTCATTTTTACTGGTGTAAACACATCAAGTTCAACAGATACCATAAGAGCAAGCGCAGCAACGGACAAATATGTCATAATCTCAGAGGTAAATACTACCTCTGCAAAGGAGCGGCCAAAAATCGGGAGACTCGCAATTAAAAGAACCTCCCAGGGGAGTAATGCACCCACATCGCGATGGGAGACGGGTGGTATTAGAGCCAGTAACAGTACAACACCAGTAAATACTGCCCACAAGATGTCGCCACTGATGATATTTTCAATTACAACAATGAAAATAAACGCAATTAACACCCAATTTAGGATTGTATTCCTTCGCCGGTCTTCGATTAGCCGACTTAACTGGCCTTGCTGACTCATATATTTTCTACCAAGTGATTATAGCGACGAAGTTAAAAGATAAACGAGAGTATACGCTCCACCTGCACAGGTGATAGCACCCAGACCATTAATGGCCACATCCTGCCATGTTATGGTAGGCTTCCTTCTCATTATCTGTTGGGGCATCCCTACCACTCCCATGGCGAGTACACTAAATACAAATTGATATGAGATTTCCATGCTTGGTGGTTGAATAATAAAAACAGCAAATCCGTACAGACTTCCCAAACCTATCTTGGGTCGAATATCATTTATGATTGAACGTTCTTGGAGATGATATATCATAATCAGGCCACTCCAGATTACGAGTAATTCGATCCAGAAAGCCATTAAGAGGTTGAGTGTTGGATCCATGAATGGGGCAATCCGAGTGGTCACTATTGTTATATCCAATGGATAGAAAAATGCAGGCGGCTCACCGGTAAAGACATCTCCGAAGGGATGACTAAGCAACCCCCAACTGGCCAGAAGAAAGGTCGTGCGTGGATCTATATCCCAATCCTTCATTTTCCATCCAATGCCACAGGCGACAACAAAATATAAGCCCATTATTACTGCTCCAACAGGTCCATGAAGTAAGAGAATACCAACCGTCAGCAGCGTACCAATTAGAATTGTCAGGATTGTTTGCCTGCAAACCAGAGCAGCGCTAAGAGCGACGATGCTTCCAATAAGTAGCGAATGGGTTAATCCGCGATGAAGATAAGTTGATGCAGACCAAAATGCTTCTGTTAGAGAAAATAGGTGCGTTGTATCTGCACTAATTATCCCAACGAGTGCATACAGCATATCGATATCGGGAATCGTGGCAAAAACCGCAGCGATAAGTCCGTAGAGAAATATTCGACGAGTTTGAATATTACGGACATAGCCATAGAGGCTTACACCAACAAATGCTAGCACTCCATGGCCGATAAACATAATAGAATTTTGTTGTATTTGAATATAAATACTTGTTTTTCAAATTCCATGATATTTGAATTATCTCTGCACGGATTGGAATAATTGGTTTATCAATTTGCTGCCTTGGTCCACTTTTTCTCTATTTCGGCATTCGAACGAACGACTGTATCGCCATCGACATCGAACCGCGTTTTCCGCAATTCGATTTGCTTTATAGTTCCTTTGGTATCTCCAGCAGTTATTGTATCACCTGGTGAAAAATCTGGATCCCGAAGTAAGTAAATTCCTGCCACTGCGTCGGCGATCATACCTGAGAGGGCATACGATACACCAAGAGCAAGGAACCCACTCGCAGTGCCTAAAGCGAGGGCGATCTCCTGTAATCCAACGATAGATAACAGTGTGAGTACAACACCGAACCAGAGAAAAATCGAAATTATTCTGATAAGAAACTGTTGGTAAATTTCTTCTCCAGGAAATATTTGTTCGAACGTTGATCTCAATACATAAGTAATTATTTTAATACCTAAAAATGCGATAACGAGAAATATAAGACCGGCAATTATCTTGGGCCCCATCGCAAGGATATCATTGAGTAGCTGCTGGACTGGTGTCTTGATACTGATAGGATCTGATTGTGCTGTCATATGTTAGTATTAATTTCATCTACTGATAAGAACTTCTTCTCTTCGACTATAGAGTGTCATTCGAATTCGAAGCATACATCTTTTGGCTCGCTGTTATCCGTAACGATGGGTTTACGGATTCTCCATTATTCGGATATTGAGAATGCTTATGATACTCCGGATAAAATTGGTAGATTATCTGGCCTCCTTCGCTCACTGCGTGATCAGAATACTATAATAGTTGGAACCGGAGATAACACGTCACCAGGTGTTTTATCTCTTATTACGGAAGGTGCCCAAGCACTACATTTCTTCAGTCGTGTTGAACCGGACTTTGAGACATTCGGTAATCATGATTTTGACTATGGCTTAGAAAGAACAAAGGAACTCGTTGACCGATCTCCCCAGCAATGGATCTCATCGAATATCTCGTATAATGGAACACGATTTGGGGCCGAGGTTGGGGTTTCTGAGACTGCAACCATAACCATCGATGGCACCACGATTGGATTGTTTGGCGTACTCGATGACGCAACACCAGCGTTAAATCCAAAAGCCGGTGCGTTGTCCATCTCGGATCCAATCCAGAGTGCAAAACGGGCCATCAAATCCTTCGATAATCACGAGATCGATTACATCATTGCACTCTCTCATCTCGGTCAAGATGATAAAAAATTAGCTGCTGAGACTGATGTGGACGTCATTTTAGGTGGACATATTCACAGCGAGCGTCTCGAACGGTTCGACGACACAGTATTAACTCGACCAGGAGTAAATGGAAAAACCATCTATGAAATAATAATTGATGAATCAATAGATGTCGTTCATCACTCAGTACAGAATGCTTCCTGTGATAATCAGTTAGCAGCAACATTGCGACAAGAAATGGAGGTAGCGGATTTAGATGAGACAATAGCCACAGTGGATGAGCCAATCGAACGAACTGAAGCATCAGTTTTCAGGGGTGAAAGTCGTATCGGGAATTTTGTTGCCGATGCCTACCGATGGGCAAGCGAAGCCGATATCGGATTTCAGAACAGTGGAGGGATTCGTGAAGGCCCTCCCTTAGAGGGCGATGTGACCAAAGCGGATTTAATAAGCATTGTTCCGTTTCAAGAGCACGTGTCTGTGGCCGAATTAACGGGGGAAGAATTGGTCGAATTTTTCAGTCATTGCAGTGGTAAATCTCTTGGATTCGGTGAATCTGATTGGTGGCATGCACATATTAGTGGAGCAACATTGACATGGAATACCCAAGAAGACGAACTTGAATCGATCGTAATTGATGATGCTCCCATATCTCTTTCAGAAACATATACACTTGCTACGACTGATTATTTGTTTTATAGTGATCGCGAATTTCCCGTATTAGACGATAACCACCGGGTCCGGAGATTGGATCATCAATATGAAATTTTAATCAAGTATGCCAAGTTAAATGGCATTCAACCAGAAATAACAGGTCGAATTAAGCGAATTTCAACTGATTGAATTCGATCATTTCTTTTTGTCAGTATTGGCAACTGATACCTCTGCTGTGCCGCTTGTCTCATCAAAGATGTGATGCATATGTGGGTATGCAATGGAGATATCATCAGTTTCTTTAATGTTTGTCCAAATTGAATTTTGGACATTCGATTTGACTGTTTCCAATCGATACGGATTTTTGGCCCAATATCGTAATCGTAGTGTTATGCCGTCATCACTATATTCTCTGATTAAACATGTCGGTTCAGCTGGATATCTCGCACTCCCAATACGGATAGGCGGCCCACCTTCAATCACATCTTCAACGTTTGTCGCTGCCGCTTCAATCATTGACCGAGCAGTTTGAATATCACTCTCATATGTAACCATAATTTCCAGACCGAGTCGAATTCGTTCATCTTCAGCTGAATAGTTAATGATATCGCGGTTCCGCATCACAGAGTTTGGAATAACAATAAATGTATTTTCTAATGTAAAAATTTTGGTATATCGGATGGTTATATCTTCAACATATCCTCGTTGGTTACGATCCATTATTTCTATCATATCCCCGATCTCATAGGGTTGGTCAGCGAGAATAAATAATCCACTTATAACACTGCCAATTATTGGTGCCAATATTAACCCTAACACAGCAGTGAAAACAGTTACAGAAATAGCTATATCAGTCAGCCTGAGTCCGAGAATATATGCAGATAAAATTATGCCCACCAGCAGAATTGCTGCATGAGCAGTCTTGCTGATGACACGTCGTATACTTGGCCGCCGAAATCGCGTGGCAAGGCGATAGTTAAGGCGAGTGGTTACATATCTGCCGACGAAATAAGATACCACAATAACAAGAATCGCTATTATCAACCGCGACCATATATTGGACAATAATTGCTGGATATTATCGGGACCGACGATTAGTGAAATCATACTCTGAATCAATGGATGAAGCCACTGTTAAATATAATAAAGAGGATTTGTAATAAACTGTTATGATAATTATCTGAAAACAGGCGCAAGACTCCGCCCTCAAGGAGCACAGGGCTTCCGACACCCCATCGGAAGCACAAGCGATCAGGGCGGGGAGGGTGTCAAACCTCCCTCATTAACATTGTTTTCACTCATTTGTAACATCGCGTATTCCTTGATTGGTTACAATTTTATCAACTAATGTAAGCGGTGTCGCATCATAACTTGGATTCTCAACTCTGAACCCTTCAGGTGGCTCTCGAATTACCTCACTAATTGACCGAAAATCGTTTTCAAATCGGAATCCGCTTTCGACAATTTTTGCATTCGAACCTGTTACTACAAATTCAACGTCTTCATACTGGGCAGTTGCCGCAAGGGGATACGTTCCGATCCGGTTGTAGAGTTTTTCATTAACTATGCAGTCCATACCAACTAAAATTAAATCACACTCCGAAAGGTAGTAACCACTTGCATTGTCGACTATTAATGTTGGCGTTATATTATCTAATTCTCCTACATTGCGGGCCATTTTCCGTCCTAAATATCGTGGTCTTGCTTCAGTGACGAACACATCAAATGATGTATCATCAGTCGCCTGCCGGAATGCCTCAAGGACGGTCGTTGAAAAATCGTGAGTAAGAACTGTCATATCGTCGTGTATTAATTCAGCTGCGTTCGAAGCAGCATGTTTCTTTGCCGTTTCAATAGTTTCGATAATTTCATCAATTAATTCATTTGTTCGATTTTTCGCAGTTGTAACTGAATCAAAGTCTCCGTCCCGTAATTTCGAAACGATTTCGCGTTGGGTTGTCTGTAGCGATGCATGGGAGGGGTTCGCACGTCGGAGTGCCTTACTATTTCGTTCTAAGGCTCGAAGATATTCTTCTACCGTTGCGAAATCTCGGTCAGTTAAATCTTGTAAGGCTCTTGCTGCTTTTACTGCGACAACCGAGGAGCTATGCGTCTGCATTTCACGAATTTCCTCGGCGATTTCATCAATCATATCCTATCCTCACTCAGCCCGTAGAAAAGTAT
This sequence comes from Halobacteriaceae archaeon, assembly GCA_042218485.1. GTDB lineage: Archaea > Halobacteriota > Halobacteria > Halobacteriales > Halobacteriaceae > JBDGRB01. The sequence goes on from JBDGRB010000002.1 coordinate 34,888, forward strand.
TTGCTGGTACCAGCGCGAGTTCATTCCTGATAAATTTGGGAATCTTTTCCAAAACAGTTACATCTATGTCAAGTAAACTACTGGCTACTCGCCGCCTTCGACGGCTCCTCAAGGACGAGGACGGAGCCTATAAGAATTCTTTCCTCGCTTGAAAGTAATAGCGGTTACCCTTTAATATTACACACCGGATAGGTTCGAACAACTTTGTCACCAATTCCAAGCGTATCCGAGACACGGACCACTTCGTCGACATCTTTGTAGACACCCGGGGCCTCTTCTGCTATCGTTGCTCCACTTTGTGCCTTAACATAGATCGCATTTTGTTCCCGAAGCTCATCTTGTACGTCACCACCCCAATATTCATTTTTGGCTTGTGTGCGGCTCATCGTGCGACCTGCACCATGGGCAGTGGATCCAAACGTGAGATCCATCGACCGTTCACCACCACGAAGAAGATAACTACCTGCGCCCATATTCCCGGGAATAATGACTGGTTGTCCGACACCGCGATAAGCTGACGGGACTTCAGCATGACCTGCAGGGAATGCACGTGTTGCCCCCTTCCGGTGGACAAAGCATTTCCGACTTTCACCCTCAACAGAATGAGTTTCACGCTTTGCAATATTATGAGCAACATCATAGATCAATTCCATTTCCATGGCCTGCCAAGACCGATCAAAGAATTCTTCGAATACTTCCCTCGTTTTGTGCATGACTAACTGGCGGTTAACCCAGGCAAAATTTATCGCAGCACACATCGCACCATAGTAGTCAGCTGCGAGTTGACTCTCCGCGGGAGCCGCAGCAAGTTCTTTGTCAGGTAATTGATCTAACAGATTTTGATGGGTTTGTTCAATTTTTCTCACGTAATCAGAACACACCTGATGTCCAAGACCCCGGGACCCACAATGAATCAGGACAACAATTTCGTTTTCGGACAATCCAAAGGCATCGGCAACGTCGTTTCGATATATATCGGTAACTCGTTGCACTTCCAGAAAATGATTGCCACTTCCAAGACTTCCAATTTGACTTGATCCACGGTTTTTGGCCTTCTGTGACACTTTCTCTGGCTGTGCATCGGGACGGACACCCTCATCTTCACAGTGGAGTAAATCGTCCTTGACACCGTATCCGTTTTGAATTGCCCATTCCATTCCATTTGCTAAAATTTCGTCAACTGTTTCGGTATCAGTTTCAACCACTCCCCCACCCCCGAGCCCAGATGGAATGGCGTCAAATAAGGCCTCCACAAGTTCATTTTCTCTTCCCTGTAGCTCTTCGTAGTGGATGTTCGTGCGCATCATTCTAACGCCACAATTAATATCAAATCCAACACCTCCTGGCGAAATACAGCCATTTTCTGCATCGACAGCTGCTACACCACCAACGGGGAACCCATATCCTTGATGGCCATCTGGCATGCAGATTGCTGGCTTCACAATCCCTGGGAGATGGGTCACATTACGAATCTGTTCCAAGGTCTTATCCTCTTCAATTTGAGAAAGAAGTTCTTCACTGGCTAAAACTCGTGCAGGCACACGCATATTACCTTCCTGTGGGATTTCCCAAATGTAATCATCGACTTGGTGCAGGGTGATACCGCTGGCTTGGAAGGTATTCATGATCATGTTATATTACAGCGTGGATGTTTGAATCAGTTTCGGGTGTCTGGATTCAACGATATATCTCCTCATGCAAATGCTGAATTGAGTGAATTTACCTTGTTTTCACTTATGCAATTTAGCGGGGTGTAAAAGAATCCCCCACCCTCAAGGAGCCGCCAAAGGCCGGCGAGTCGGCAGGGGTAGTTCACACATCGAATACAACATAGGCGTACCATCCCTCATCTGTTGATTCAAGTACCATATCTGAGTAAGTCACTGCTTTAATTTCACGTGCATTGATTTCCTCAGTTGGGATGCCTCGAGCTAATGCTTCTACAGTCCATGTATCGGGGTCGGTTTGATCGACGGTAACTTCATTATCGACAGGGAGCACTGACCGAACATCCCGTTCATAAATTAATTGATCAAGATAATCATAGAGTGCAGCTTCTGGGCTTTCAGCAGTAATCGTAAAGCTAAATTGAGATCCGATAGATGGCTGTTTTTCGGAGCATGCAGTGGCTATCCCATCAGCAATTGCGCCAAATACTTCTCCTAATGTAGTTCCTTTACCTTCAATGGCAATATCTGCAGTATGCTCAAGTAATTGATATTCCTTCATAATTTCACTCGTTCTCCGATCGGGACCCACTGCTAACCGTTAAACCTTCAAGTTCTTCACGGGATAGGCCGGAGTCTGATGTATTACCAGTTATTCCGATACCCATGCTGACAACAGCACGGACCCCTTCTTCGACAGACATGTCAACATCGATTATATTATCGTTTGGAACATGCGCTAAAAACCCACCCATAAAAGGATTCGGAGCTAAAGGTAAGAAAAGCGTCTGCATCTTCGGTTCTTGAGCACTCTCTCGAATCTTTTCTGGTGTTTCTATCAATTCAAAACCAAGCGTATAGACTCCATTCTTTGGAAATTCAACGAGTTTGACATCTTGAAAATTGCTTTCACTTTGATCCGTCATTACATCTCCCATCTTCCTGAAACTTTTATAGACTGTACCGATACCTGGGAGGCGTTCCATAACGAAATCAAAATAACTGATGGCTTGCCGTCCACCTTTGAAATTAGCAAAAAATCCGATGGTAAAAGTAATCCCTATGATAATGATTATAGCGATTAGGAGTACAATTGTCTGAGAAACCTCATTTGTGAATCCTGATTTACGGAGGATGCTTATTATCGGTGCCAACATCTGGGCTAATACGTCTACTCCGATACTAAATACATAAATAGTGACAAGGGTCGGCACAACGACAGCGATACCGGTTAACATTGCTTCTCGAAATTTTTCTAAAACTGTTTTCCTTGCCCGTTCCACTCGTTCTGGAGATCGCCATGTAGAGGTCATTATCCCGATAAAAAGGCTATAACACTGAAAGAATTTCGGGCGAAACTCCACATTCTTTTTGAAGTGTATCATAGCAGATATGGCGCGGAACCCATTTCTTTGGGTGGGTTAGCTTTTCCTTGCATGATTGGTAGTTTTTCACAAAATGGATATTCGTAGTGTATTTTGAAGCAAAAGGCGTTGGAGTTATATCATATCGAATACAAATATCTATTAGTGAGTATAAACGTTGAAAAACACGTAATACAGCCTGGGCATAGTGAATATTTAGATGACGCCTGGGATCTCAAAGAGCGCATACGTGAGGAGGAAAACGTATTGAAACAAAGCCGACGTTTTTTTAGAAATGCATATAAACGGGCTCGTGATGTGGTATTTGTTTCCGGCGATAATAACGTGGTTGGATTTATAACAGCACGAACAGATGGATATATACTTTTCTTAGCTGTTGATCCGGACTACCGGCAACACGGGCTTGGAAAACGCCTTGTGGCCTCAATCGCCGAAAATTCACAGACTGTAACGTGCCATGCACGCACAACGAATGAAGCTGCGTTGGCGTTTTATGAAGAAATTGGCTTTGAACGGGTCCGACGGATTGATAATTATTATGAAGATGGCGGTGATGCGTTTTACCTTCGACTGGGTGAAAATACCAATCTTATCGATCGACTTTCAGAATACTTTCGTCGATAGCGATATGTTTTTAGTTGTTTAGACAAATTTCCGGCTCAATGGAGGAACGAACGCGAGCCTATTTACGCGGCCGTTTTCGCGATTATTATCGTCGGACAGACATCACTCCCCCTCCCGATTTTGAAGCGCGGGAGTGGGGATATATACCGTGGACGTCCGGACCGGATACGACGATGGTTCGTCATAAATCAATATTGGATTTCGGTAGCCTCGAGGATTTTCTCGAACGTGAGCGGCCTCGACATATCTATTTTTCAGCTGGTCGGTATGAGAGTCCAGGGGCAGGGAATATGGAAGAGAAAGAATGGATTGGCTCAGATCTTGTCTTCGATTTAGATGCAGATCATTTGCCGACTGTAGAGTTAGGGAAGGATTCATATGCGGAGATGTTAGCGAAATGTAAACAAGAGGTACTCCAATTAATTGATTTCCTGGAAAATGATTTTGGCTTCTCTGATTTAACCGTCGTTTTCTCAGGGGGTCGTGGATATCACGTTCATGTTCGTGATCCGTCGGTACAAGAGTTAGCGAGTGAGGCACGACGCGAAATCGTCGACTATATTCGAGGCACTGGATTGGAATTTGATTCCGTTATCGAAGAAAAATATGTAGGTGGCACCGCAGGCAGAAAGAGTCCGGCCCCAAAACGTCAATTACCTACATCGGGTGGCTGGGGCAAGCGGATTCATGATCAATTACTGGAGGTTGTTTCAAACCTTCAACGCAAAGACGAACAAGTAGCAATCCAGATGCTCACTGAGTATGAGGGTATTGGAACCCAAAAGGCAAAATCAATACTCGGTGCAATTGAAACGAATCTCGACGAAATTAAAAACGGCAATATTGATGTCCATCCTAGTTTTACACAGTTCGTTCGCAATGTCGCTGAGGATACTATCGACCAGTCTCATGCACATATCGATGAACCTGTAACAACTGACACTAATCGATTGATGCGTTTACCGGGGTCATTACACGGTGGAAGTGGATTCGTTGTTAGACGCATTGATCGTGACCATCTCAACCAATTTGAGCCATTAACGGATGCGATTCCGGATACATTTCAAGGTCATACGGTCACTGTCGAAGTTGATGAACCACAGACTCTAACTTTTGGGGGAGAAACATTTACTGTGAAGGCGGGTGAGGTTACACTTCCAGAGTATCAGGCAATATTCCTCATGGCTCGGGGAAATGCTGAGAAGGGTAAAGAATGAATCTAGATAGATTGCGTTCGGTACAACAACGCGAGCGAGAAACAGACAGTCTTCAGGAGCTATCCGACTCCTTTTATGAAGACGTCGCAGCATATATAGCTGATTTGAAAGAAAAACGGCAACACCGTGCCCAAGAAGTTGATGATCCGTTCAGTAATGAAGAAATCAATCAATTAACTGATGAAATCGAAACAGCCGAACAAGTAGCGAAAGCAATTTATGAGCGACGTATTGGCAAAATCGTCAAACAGGCAAGTTTTACTGCCGCAGAGATGGGACAAAATGAGCCAACTGGATTAACAGCTGAGGAACAGGAGTTATATCAAACAATTGTGGAACGCATCCAAGAAAACAAATCACATGTTCTCGATATCTTAACGAAACAGGATACACAACCTCCACAGGCAGAAGATGATTCAGAAGAGGATGCTGGACCATCAACAACTGATCGCGGTGATGAATCTTCCAATAAAGGTTCATCCGAGGTTTCGATAGAGGCGAGAGATGATTCGGAAAACAGGATGACAGTTCGAGTAACACAGGACATTGGTGAAATATTTGGGGTGGATGAACGAGTTTATACCCTCGAAGCAGATGACATTGTTCAATTACCCGAACCAAATGCGCAACCATTAGTCGAACGAGATGCAGCAGAAAAAATAGAGGATGAAGACGAAACCGATTAGCTTGGCGTTAGCTTATTGGAAGGTTTTGCTGACCCGTTCTTCCTCTTCACGTCTGCCGCCTGCCTTCTCGAATTTTTCTTCGATCTCTTCGTATTGCTGACGAACCTCCTCATCAACGCTTGCGCCAACTTCATCGAGAGCATCTCGGAAATGGTTCATCGTGATACGAACATTACCGACACTTTCCTTTGTTTCCTCAGGTGAAACACTTGATACAAATTCTCGGGTTGCATTCATTGTGGCTTCTCGCACAAGCGCTTCAATATCAGCGCCCACAAATCCATCTGTTTTTCGTGCTAGCTCGTCTAAGTCAACATCGTCCGCCAATGGCTTGTTTCGAGTATGAACTTCGAAGATAGCCTTTCGTGCATCCTCGTCGGGGATCGGTACGTGGATATGGCGATCAAGTCGACCAGGTCGAAGAAGGGCGGGATCGATCAAATCAGGACGGTTGGTTGTCGCAATTACAACGACGTCTTCGAGTTCCTCTATTCCATCTAACTCAGTCAAGAGTTGTGACACCACGCGTTCACCAACACCTGAATCTCCCATATTTTGTCCTCGTTGCCCAGCGATCGAGTCAATCTCATCGAAGAACACGACCGTTGGTGCATTTTCTCTGGCTTTACTGAAGACTTCACGGACACCTTTCTCCGATTCGCCGACATATTTGTTCAGGAGTTCCGGTCCTTTGATCGAAATGAAATTCGATTCAGCTTCATTTGCGACTGCTTTTGCTAGTAGGGTTTTCCCTGTCCCCGGAGGACCATATAACAGAACTCCTTTCGCAGATTGAAGATCTAAGGTCTCAAAGACTTCGGGATATTCAAGGGGCCATTGAATCGTCTCTCGTAACCGTTCTTTTGTATCTTCCAGGCCACCGACTTCTTCCCAGCTTACGTCAGGAATTTCAACAAAGACCTCTCGTAGTGCCGACGGTTCGATTCCCTTCAGTGCGTCCCTGAAGTCCTCGTTCGTAACTTGGAGGGATTCGAGCAGATCTGCATCGATTTCCTCTTCATCAAGATCAATTTCCGGTCGTATTCGCCGCAATGCATTCATTGCAGCCTCTTTCGAGAGGCTCTCGATATCTGCACCAACGAATCCATGTGTATTTTCAGCATAGTTATCAAGATCGACTTCATCGGCTAACGGCATTCCTCTGGTATGCACTTGGAGTATTTCTTTCCGTCCTGTTTTATCAGGCACACCGATCTCGATTTCCCTGTCGAAGCGGCCACCACGACGGAGTGCGGGGTCAATTGCATCTAAACGGTTTGTTGCGCCGATGACAATTACATCTCCTCGTTCTTCAAGCCCATCCATTAATGAGAGAAGTTGTGCGACGACACGTCGCTCGACATCACCACTCGTCTCTTCTCGTTTTGGTGCTATTGAATCAAGCTCATCGATAAATACGATGGCAGGCGTATTTTCTTCTGCTTCATCAAAGATTTCACGGAGTTGCTCTTCACTCTCTCCATAGTATTTGGACATGATCTCCGGTCCTGAGATCGTGGTGAAGTAAGCATCAATTTCGTTCGCGACTGCTTTTGCGATAAGCGTTTTTCCAGTACCAGGAGGGCCGTGGAGTAACACTCCTTTTGGGGGCTCAATCCCGAGTTGCTGGAATAGTTCAGGATGGCGCATCGGCAACTCGATCATTTCTCGAACTCGCTCGAGTTCCTTATCTAATCCTCCGATATCTTCATATGTGACATTCGGTGTCCCTTCTCTTCCTTCAGGCCCACCACTAACGATTTGTTCTGCAGGTTTCTCGCTGATTTGGATATCAGTGGAATCGGTAATGACAACAGTTCCTTCAGGTTCCGTACTCGCAACCTTTAATGGAAGTTGTTGGCCAGACATCTGAGAAAGTCCACCGCCAAAGCCAAAGGAAAACGGAATCGTTTGGCCCTTTGTAACTGGGCGACCGCTTAGCTTATCTCGGAGATGCGGGCCGATATTTCCACGGACACGGAGATTTTGCGGTAAGGCTATTGTAACTGTTGTTGCAGGTTTAATATCTGCTTTCTCGACTGAGACTCGATCGTCAATGCCGACATCTGCTTGCTGGCGAAGTCGCCCATCAATGCGGACGATCCCTTTGCCTTCATCTTCCGGATAACCTGGCCAGACACGGGCAACGGCTCGACCCTCGCCTTCGAGTACGATATAGTCGCCATTTTCTAGATCGAGCTCTCGCATTGACTGTCGATCGATTGCGGCTAAGCCACGACCTGCATCTTTCTGTTTTAATGGTTTGACTGTGAGTTTCATGGTTTATTTCACCTTGATAGTGACGAGTCCGTTATTGATAAACGCTGTTGCAGAAGCTCCTTGTGGAATATCGAACTCTTCATGGAATTCAATATTTGGATTTTCACTGACAACGATGATTTTATCCGATAAGATATCGACTGAAATCTCATCATCAGGAATACCCAAATCTGCTACAATAACATCCTCTTCGGAATATGAATATTGACGAACGATGTTCTCATTTTCTGATTGATTCAAGTTATTCATCCTTTAACTAACGTTAGGTAAGTGTTTCTCACTAATAAGGATTGTTATGACTACAACTATGCAATCATATGATTTTGTTATTTATCATTTGTTTGCGATTCATAATTATTTCTTCTCGGAAGAAGGTAATTGATATCACCGTATTTCTTTTGCCTCAGGTAAGTGTGTAGGGATATGGAAACAATTTCACACCATAACCGTCAAACAGCGTACAAGTCTTTGAAAAGGGACACCCCTTCAAAGAAAATCCTTTGTGTGCACGGCAGTGGCGGTCAACACCGAATCTGGAAAGCACAATTAGGTCGATTATCTTCAGAGTATGAAATTATCGCTGTGGATCTCAGTGGACATGGTGGATCCGATGACATCAATACGGAGCCAGGTTCCGAAACCCTCCAGGCTTATATTAATGATATCAAAGCCGTCTGGAAGATCGATCGTCCCGCGGTTCTCATGGGGAATTCACTTGGAGGAGCTGTCATATTACAGGCTGTCATTGATGGCACGATTCACTCAGAAGCTATCATCCTAGCAGGATCCGGCGCGAAACTGGGGGTACCCGGTCATCTCCGCACTCTGTTAGAAGAGGATTTTGAAACTGCTGTTGATTATCTCCATTCTGATAATAATTTGTTTTATGATGAATCCCATCCTGCTGTGGCCGTTTCAAAGCAAGCGATGCATGCAACCGGTCAACAGGTGACCCAGCGTGATTTTCTTACTTGCCACACATTCGATGTTCGGGATGAGCTAAATGAATCTATGCCCCCGTTATTGGCACTTACAGGGGAATATGATGAATTAACACCTCCCAGATTTCATGACTATTTAGCAAATGAAACGGGGGGATCGTCGACCACCATTGCTAATGCTGCACATCTTTCGATGCTTGAACAACCAAATGCATTCAATAGGGCTATCAAATCCTTTCTTCAAGCCATATAATCTTTCTTTATGTGATTGTTAATGACAACAAATTTAGGCACATCAGGTATCAACTAATTATCGTGCCGACAGTTAGAGAAACAAATCCAGACGGCATCGATTTCGGGTGGGTGATGCAGATGACTTTTCTACTAACAATTCTATTTGGAGTTCCAGCTATTGCTCTCCTGTCGGTTTTTGTTCGATTGCCAACGTGGACATCGCGAGCAATATTTGCTGTGCAAACTGGTGCTGCGGTTTGGTTTGTGACTGCTGTAATCGTGTATCTCTATGCCACTATCACACAAAAATGATACCAACGTCTCCTCGAGATAGATGTATTCGCATTGGAATTTCATCCCCCATAATTCTATATACTGGTTCGGTGGCACTCGGTGACTCAAGCAACTACTTTCTATATGCGTATTCGAACGTAACATTTGCTCGCTGGGCCATATCAGCATCGGTTTTGGAATCTCCGATAAATTTTACTTCGTCCCGATTGAGGCCTAAGTTCTCGATCGTCCGTATTAGGGGTTCTGGATGGGGCTTTCTATTTTCTACGGAATCACGACCGATAATAACATCAACATATTCATTCAATTGATGAGATTTGAGCGCCTGTTTACAGGCCTCGTGACAATTCAACGAGCAAATCCCTACGGGGGTATTATGTGATGACAGCGTCTCTGCTAAGGGCAATTTCACTGCATCCGGCGCGCTTTTGACTTCGTGTTTTCTGATATATTTTAGGGCCTCAGTTCTTCGTCCGATATTTTCACAAATTTCTAAAAGTTCCCATGCATCATAATTGGTAGCATTATATTGAGAGGAGGCAATGATCTCTGCTAATTTTTGCTCCACAGTAGACCAATTTACCGGTAATCGAATAACTGTGCCATCGAGATCATATACGTATCCCTTATATTGTGGATCCACGAGTATCACAATCCAAAGATCGAATATTGAGGGTCGTTAGGAATGTCATTATTTTCTATCTATTATGCCCGCTTAATCGAGGAGCGATCGCGCTATGATTTCTTTTTGGATCTCACTTGTCCCTTCATAAATCGTCGTTACTTTTGCATCCCGATAGTATCGTTCAACATCAAACTCTTTTACGTACCCATAGCCACCATGGATTTGGACGGCTTCATTTGTCACATCAACAGCAGTTTCGCTTGCGAAATATTTTGCCATACTTGCCGCCGATCTGACATCCTGACCAGAGTCAGCTCGCCGCGCAGTGTTGCGGGTTAATTGACGGGCTGCTTGGATATTTGTTTGCATTTCCGCAATTTTGTGTCGAATAGTTTGAATATCGCCGATTGGCGATCCGAATTGTTCCCTCTCCGTTGCGTATGCAATTGCGTCCTCAAGGGCTGCTTGGGCCACACCGACAGACTGTGAAGCAATACCAATACGTCCACCCGTTAGAATACGAAGGGCCGCGCTTAAACCCTCTCCTTCTGGAGTTAGTTGATAGCTCTCTGGGATCCGCGCATTATCGAATAATAATGTCGTTGTGTCACTTGCCCGCAGTCCTAATTTATCTTCCTTTTTCCCGACCTCGACACCATCAATATCTTTTGGGACAACGAATTGTGTTATTGAATTTGGATCATCGACGTCAGTCTTGGCGAAAACGATCACAATATCAGATCGCTTACCATTTGTTATCCACTGTTTTTTCCCATTCAGAATAAACTCATCATCATCTCGTGTCGCAACTGTTGACATTTCGGCGGGGTTAGAACCCGCATCTGGTTCAGACAGGGCAAATGCACCCACTGGCCGACCGTCTGCCATATCAGGGAGCCATTGTTCCTTCTGATCGGCACTCCCAAATTCTGCTAAACATGAAGTGGCAAGACAGTGGACTGATAATGCGGTTGCTATAGCAAGGCTTCCATATGCAATTTCTTCGTTGATTAGACTATAAGTTAATTTGTTAACCTCTAAACCACCATATGTTTCTGGAACCGTTATTGCGGTCATTTCGAGTTCTGCTAGTGTATCCCATACTTCTTCAGGAAATTGCTGATTACGATCAGCTGATTTTGCAACTGGCCGAATTTCATTTGTTGCAACATCATGGGCTACCTCTCTCATCGCCTTTTCCTCATCGGAGAGCAATGTATCGGATCGTCCGGGTCCTGAGGCCATCAATAGAGCATTAGATTGTGGGCAACATTACCTTTTTTGACATCTTCCACTCATCCGAAAAACCAAACGACACCGACTCACCCTCTCTGAGGAGCACGGAACACAATTAACGTCCCCCATTAATTGCGATAATTTCCGAAATTAGTGAAGTGTTTCTCACTCGAACGTTAACTCTGAACGAATATACGGGATCACATCATCCGGAGGAACGGTGAGTCCCCCTCCTTGGGCGAATGTGTTTTGCCCGCCGCCACCACCCCCAAATTTTTCAGTTATATCTTGAATCATGGCATTTGCATTTATCGAGCCATCTGTCGCAGCAACGACAAAGGTAGTGTCTTGATTCCCGACGACCAACGCGCCATTAACTCCATTTCCAACTTTGGATCGTAATTGATCACTAATATCGTTCACATTCCCCATTGTAACGGTTCCAATAGCAATTTTAGATCCATCACGCTCGATCGTCTCGAGTGTCGCTAGTTCGAATTCAACGATTTTCTGTTGAAGTCGGTCCCGCTCCTGTTCAATGTCCGCTTTTTGTTCCTGTAATTCTTTGACAGCTTCATCTATTTCTTCGAGTGGTGCTGCTAATCTTCTGGCAGCTGCTCGACTCGCCGCCCGTTGTTCAGTTTGGTGATTAATCGCTGGAGGCCCTACTGCAAACTCGACTCGTGTCAATCCTTCGCCGGGATTTGATCGGTCAAGAATCGTAATAAGACCGATTTCGTTTGTATTTTGGACATGTGTTCCCCCACAGGCTGCTAGATCCCAATCTTCAATCTCGACGACACGAATTGTCTCGGATGATTCGAAGACACCTTCTTGAGTGGCTGCGTTAAACGCTATATAGTCATTTGCTAATGCATCGTCTTTTGGTATTTCTCGCCACATTACATCACGAGATTCCCATACGACGCTGTTTACCAACCGTTCTAATTCGGTTAATGTATCGTCATCGATTTCCGAAGTCGTTTCAAAATCTACCCGCACTTTCGTTTCATCGATATCAAAGCCACCATACCCAAGGTTATTGAGTTCCTGTCGGGCTGCTCCATATAGTGCATGACTGGCCGTGTGTGCTCGCATACAATACGTTCGAAACGTATTATCGATTTCACATGTTATAGTGTCCCCTGCCGCAAATGTCGGCGTATCTTCAAGCGTATGAATCACGTTCGATTTGTTCTTTGAAACATCAATAACATTATGTGACCCAATATATCCTTTATCAGCAGGTTGTCCTCCGCCTTGAGGATAAAAATAAGTTTCTTCAAGAATGACATCACGATTATTTATGCCTTCGATTGTCGTCTCAAATTCTCGAATATACGGATTTGTCGGTCCAGAAGATACCGTCATAGTATTACTCTAATTATTCTTCTGATTGCTGTTCGGTTAATTCGATATTCAAATGATGTTCGATCGCTTCAATAACCGATCCTCCAATCCCTGCTTGTGCTGCTCGATTTTGTTCAACAGCCAATATTTCGGATTCTTCGATACCAAGTTCAACGGCTAATTCTTCTCGTTGTAATCCTGCCGATTGCCGTGCCTCTTTTGCCCGATCGCCATAATCCGAAATGAGGTACGGTAGTTGGTCCGATTCGTAATTTGTTCCCTTTTCAATCCAATATGATGAGTCTGGCGTGACAGCATCTCTGGCTTTTGCTGTATTTTGTGCTGCCTGTCGTTTCCGTTCCTGATCTGGCGTGCGGTTAGATTCCTTTTCGTCTTTATGTGCCGTGTCACTGTGTGGAGCACAATCTGAACAGACTTCCAATTTCGCGCCTGCTACTGTGGCAAGTTCTAACTGATCTGTGGTAGTTCCACAGAGTTCACAGGTGTCTCCGCCACCCGTTTCGCCCTCATCATCCGTGGAGTATTTTGCCATATACAACTCTCTATGAGTTACCATCATTTTAATATCGTGTTTTTTGCCTCGATGCTAGCGGCAACCTATTTCCTCCCATCAGGTGCGTGAGGAAATCAATTCTGTAGTCTACTCCCTTCTCAAGGGGGAACCAGTAGGAGCGATCTGATTAAGCAGGTCGCAGTAAAATACGTGTTATTGTCACTGGTTCCAACGAGTATCAGCAAGCGTTCGTTGGATAGTAGCTTCACCAATCGCTTCAGCCAGGGCCTCGAATCCCATTCGTTCAGCGGGGGTGCTCGCATTAGCTAATAATCGCGACACGATAAATTCCGGTGTTGATTTGCCGAGAGTGAAAAATTGCGGTTGATAGTCGACTTCTAACTCAAGATCTGAGTTTAATCCCTCAGCAAAAATTCCATCAATCCGTGCTGATTCGGGTAGCGGTTTCAGATCATCGGCGAGATGTGTCACAAAAACTCCGATATCGTCGTTGTCATTTGTTAGTTGAACTAAACCATGAAGTAAATCCGCTGCACTCCCAGGTTCAGTAATCGCTTCGAATTCATCGACTAACATCAATGTTTTCCCGTCCGTTGATAAAGGTGGAATTATCGTCCGTAATGTGGACTCTAAAACGCCGGCATTGAAGGATGCATGTCGGCGATGAAAAACAACGGCATCGACAATACTTATCTCGGCCGTGTCAGCTGGGACGGGCAAACCCATCTGCGTCATCAATGCGATTTGACAGAGGGTTTCTAATAGTGTTGTTTTGCCACCACTGTTTGCTCCTGTTAAAACAGCCACTTGTTGCCCACTTGGAGGGGTCTCCGACGGGAGTGAATGGTCACCGATGGCATAAGAAATAGGTTGCACCTGTGTATCACTCATTGCACTAAGACCCAGGTGTCGTGCACCTTTGACGGCTACCGTGTCTGTGTCCTGACGAATCGTGGGTCGTGTTAATTCATATGCATTTGTAAATCGACCCAGAGAAAGATCGAGTGCAATCTCATCGATTACTTCTACACACCGATCGATATCTTCTCGGGCCTGTTCAATTTGCCACTCAAGATCAACTTTGATGTCCTCCTCCCGATCTCCTATCTCATTTTCTAAGTCCGTAATGATATTTCGGAGCGTCGATGAAATGAAGTCTTCCGAGTCTCTGGCATCAGCAGGCATCTGGGTTTGGATCTGATCGTGCGAAAGACTCGTCTCTTGGAGTAAATATTGGAGAAACGCTTCACGAAATTCATCCGTTCCTCGAATGGTTTCAGATTGGACAGCTTCGAGAACTTGATTTGTATTTTGGTCAATTGCTTTAATTTCCGATAACCGATTGCGGAGCCCATCCAATCTGTCATCGGCTCCCTCTTGAACGTGGTCGTTTTGGAGATATTGGAGCGCTTCATACGCTTCCGTTAGAGCATCGATATCTAACTCTGATAATGGGCTAAATGGTCCCTGCATAACCCCGATTTCATATAATGATAGAGCAGTTTTGATGCTCGCTTGTGTATTATCTTCTTGACGTTCGTACTTGTCAAAGGCCTCCATTATTTGCTCTTTTTCATCAGCAGAAAGGTCATTAAGCGTAGCGGCAGCATCCATAACACGGTCGAGCCGGTTTTGCATGGCAGAAATATTTTGCAACGGCGTAAGCACTCGGATTCTATCACTTGCTTGGTCGGTAACTGCAAAACTGCAGGCAATATCTAAGATAGATTTGTAAATCTCTCGTGTGTCCTTCGTTGCAAGGATATCTAATCCTTCACTATTATTAGTATGGCGCAGTATCCGTGTTACTCTGCCCCGTGATAGTCCCGCTTGGGTTAACGTGCGAATATCAGCATTCTCGATTGCCTTGATGGCCTGTTCCTGTCCAAGTTCTTCTCTCAAACGGCTGCTTGTTTTTGGACCAATACCCCAATACTCCTCTAGACGCATACCCCATTGGTCTCACTGTATACCGTTAAGTATTCTGCTACCGACGAAACACAATAGTAAAATTAGTTCAAATTGGGGCATAATCCCTGGGTTCAAAACTGGTCCCCAGTGAACCGTCATTTATTATCCTTCCCTACATAGCTCTGCTCGGTCTCCCAATTTCCATTGAGTTTCGATATATCTTAACCGCTGTCGCTATAAGAGATAGTTATGGACGAATCGGAATTGCCCCCTGGTTGGGTAATTTGGAACAATGAACCAAATGGTCGTGTTATATTAGCATATCGGCCAGATATTTTCGATACAAACGAATTTCCAGCCCAATGTTTGCCTACAATTTCTATCACTCCGAATCATCCTGATCAGCATCCCCGATCCTCTTCATCGGAATGGTATGTATTGCTGTATTTGGAACCGGAAGTTCGTGTATTCGACAGAGAATCTACCCATCCGTTTCGAGAACAGGCAATATCATCCGCCCTTAACTTAGCCCAAGTATTTTCAAATGGCCAAATTGATTTTGCGGACGTGTATCAGGTTCCTCGGCCACAATATATTGCAACGTTAGAAAAGTTAACTGGCAAATAGCGTTTGATATCTTAATCTCGAAGACTTATTCGTTTGAATCTCTAAAACCAAGATATGTCTCAAGTAACTCTTATTGGCCCACGCTTGGCAGAAGAAGGAGAAGAATTCGTGTATCACGGACGTGCTGATGCGTGTGAAGGATGTCCATATCAGGATCAATGTTTAAATCTACGCGAAGGCGTCCGATATCAAATCACTGATGTCCGAGATGGTGGGCAAACTCTTGAATGTAATGTCCATGATACCGGTGTCGTAGCAGTCGAAGTTGAACCGACGTCCATGAAAGCAAATGTACCGACGCAGAAAGCCTATGCGGGCAGTAAAGTTGAACTTGCTGGTCCGTGCCCCTATACGGAGTGTCCAAGCCACGACTATTGTGAACCGCTTGGCGGGGATTTTGAGACTGAATATCGTATTGATACTGTCGTTGGCGACCCTCCGCATGATTATTGTGCGCTTGATAGGGATCTCACACTAGTAGAATTTGCTCCACAAGAGGAATAAATCGCATATTTACACACTATTACAGCCGCCATTGTTACAGAAAAAAATTCTTTGAGGCATTTTCACGATAATACCAAGTATTTTAGAAATTTTACGAGTCGAAAAGGATCACCTCAGCGGAGCAATCAATTGGATAACCGTGTATTTTGTTCAGGTTCGATTTCACCTTGATGTGAACCTGCATAACCGAATTTATTTTCATATCCATAGGGTGAAACGAGAATCGGATAAAATTCGTCATCAGCAACATACTCTGTCCCATCAGCCGAAGCATATATGTCTCCTGGAGAGACTTTCTCAAAATTGGTTACAGAGGTCGTATAATTCTTCCCGCTCGGTTTCGGAAGTTCATATTCAAGCCGATATATTGGTAGTGTTCGAGAAATCGTTTCTCCGGGAATGGCATTTGTCGCAGTTAAAAATTCGCGGAGAATACGATAGGCATTTTCAGCTGCCTTATCGGAGCCTTGCTTCCCTGCCTCGATTTCGATAATCGTACTTGGGGTCGTTGCAAATAATCTCCCTTCAACAATATTGCCGGTTTCGACAAGGGACGTGATTGAAAGACGTGTACATATTGTTTTCACTTGTTGATTGATGCGTTTCACCAGTCCAAACGGTTCGGAAAAAGACTGCGTCGAGTGAATCGATAATACAACACAGTCTTCAACCTCATCAGCGATTTGGCGGGCGAGTTTTCCTTCGTGACTGTTCGCTTCTAATTTCGTTTCGAATGCTCGATTGAGATCAGTATCAATATAGCGAGTCTCTTGGTTGAGAGCTTTTTCATTTGCCACGATAAATTTAACCGGCTTATTAATCTGGATATTTGTTTCTAAAAACCTGTTTATAGCGTCGACGCCGCAGGGTTCATCTCCATGAATGCCTCCAATGATTGCAATCTCCGGTGATCCCTCTCCACGCTTGTATACCTTCATTGTCGCATTATTAGCAAGTAGATTATTTTAAAGATTTGTCCTCGAGTGAGTGTTTTGCTCAGGTTGAATATTGTCAATGTTTTACTATGAGTGTAACGATAACATTTATTTGTTATTTCGGAAGATATCGATAGTAGTGGACGATAATTATATCCCATCAAACCCAGTGGTCGATGATCTAACTGATATCATCACTTTCGATGAGACGTTTATCTCCACACCGATTTCAAGGTTAAGTTATCGTACAAAATCATGTGTTCAGGACGAATCAAAGGGATTCGTTATTAACACAACGGACATCTCAATCAGTTCAGCTATCTATACTGATGTCCCGATAACGGAGTTTACGTTACCAACTGAATTTCCTTCGGGAATCCATCAAATGGTAATTGATTGGGATCCTCAATTGGCTATTTTCTTCGACGAAGCTGTCACTGTTCGACAAATATCGGAAGGAATTCGATGTCAGTTTCCGTCACCAACTGATGTAGTTGTCAGTCAACTGCAGTCAACGATTCCAACTATCAGGATTCCCAAAACCCATCATGGTGTCGCGACATATCTCTCTGTTTTATCGAGTACTTTTCGGATAGATACACCGTTACGATCAAATCCAGCGTTTCGCGAGCCGATTCCCGATATCGATTTTGATGATTCAATTTCAATACCTAAATCCCTCTCATCGCAGACCAGTGCGATATCAATAACTGTCCCACCTTCCATTCAATCCTTATTTAGTGTAGCTCCGTTAGCGTATTATACAGGCGCGAATGTTCAGATCAGGTCGGATATCGAGCCCCGCGTGAAGATCAATTCTTCTCAATATACACTCTCGCCTTTGTCAGAAAGTGTCCCCGAGATATTACGGTTTTTGTTTTGGGAGGATTGTTTTGTTCGGCTCCGACGGAATACTGATAGGACATTTAACTCCAGTCGATTCGCCTCCATAGATTTAGATCAGATTCCATCGGACGCTGTTGAAGATCGCCTCCATCATTATTTAACGAAACACGACAATACATCAGTAGAGCATTTTCCCGATTGGCCGTTGGCAATGTATGTTGAACCGAAGCCACGAAATATCGCCTTTTTACCTTGGTTACTGCAAAAATTTGCCTTAATTTACCCGCCATCTGTGAGTGAACTAACTGGGAATGAATTAATCAAACGGACACTAGATGATTTCTACCGGCAAGACAAAACCGTCCCCAGCGTTAATATTGTAAAACCAACATTACAACACGGCCAATTACATGGCTGGTTAGCTGATGGAACTCCAGTTGATGTATTTAAAGTTCATCCAAATATCCCAAAGGCGAATAATCACTCAACTTCGGTGTCTACACCGATATCTGTGAGTGTTATTGTAAATGATGAGAAGATGAGGGAGGAAAAGCAACGGGTAGAAGATATATATGCTTCACAAAAGCCAGAGATTTTAGATGTCGAATTTCACAGAAATATTACTTGCGATGAATTAGCAACGATCTTTGAGGAGGGACGCGATTTTGTCCATTTTATTGGACACTGTGAACGTCGCGGACTGAGTTGTTCAAATGGATATCTATCAATTGCATCACTTAATAAGAGTGCCACAACCATTTTCTTTTTAAATGCGTGTGGATCCTATTTCGAGGGGCAAGAGCTTATAAATAAAGGAAGTCATGCGGGTGCGATAACCTACCGTAAGGTACTGAATGATCAAGCTGCCACTGTCGGCGTAGGATTTGTTAGATTATTATTACAGGGATTTTGCGTTGAACGAGCGTTACAATTTGCACGGCGACGCGTTATGATGGGCAAAGATTATGCCATTGTTGGTGATGGAACGTATGTCATGAATATTTCAGCGAATAAACACCCTGTTATGGCACGGGTAACATCGAACCAAGATGGATATACAGTTACGTATGAGTCATTTGCCGAGGGTCGGGTAGGAGAGATAATTACTCTCCCTGACGATGCAAAAACTTCCGTGATTTCAGGAATGTCTCATTCAAATGAATATACGAATAAGTCCTTAGAAGAAGTACTTGACAATATAGACTGCCCTGTTCTCTGTAATGGTGAACTCCGATGGCCATCGTAACTTACCTTAAATTCGATAAATGAGAATTTTCGATTTTGGAGATTAAATAATCCGGATAGGTGACAACAATCTTAAATACCCTTTCCACATTTATTCACATAGAAAATGAATTCGAATTTATTCGGGAAATCGGTAACCGAAATTATTACTTCAGTGATTTCTACCGATTCCGATCGAATTTTAGTTGTTAATCCTTCCACCCGAACAATCAGTGAAATAGTTGATGTCCTAACAGATTACGAAGAGAAAAGACCGACAGTCGAGATTTTAGCTGATGAACAATTATTGCGAAAAACGATGGAAGACTTTCTCATAGCCAGTCGGGCAGCAAATCTCGTGGCATCAAACGATGTTGAATTGAAAACATCAGAAGATCTCCCCCGCAATTCTCTTTTTGTATTAGATGAATTACTCATCTCTATGGTGGAACTCAATAATGACATGGCAGGATTACGTACGGATGATGATTCATTTGTCCAAGCGGCGAATTCCTATTATACAACGAAATGGCAAAACGCATCACAGTTTGAACTTCGAACGCCACCGCTGGAGGAGGTTTATTCGTCGCTGTCCTCAGATATCGATCCGGAAACACAATCTGATTTCGCAGATGTTCTCGCATCCTTGGAAACCGCCCGTGGCGATGAAAATGATTTGGATGAGGTGACTGTGAGTTTATTAGTGGCGGCAAAAAATGACGTTCTCTTATATAATATCAGTAAATGGGGAGAAGATAGTGGCCTTGCAAGCAAAGCCACCTTTTCGAGGACAAAATCGCGTTTAGAAGAACAAGGATTGATCGATACAGAAAAAGTTCCAATCGATGTTGGTCGGCCTCGTCTAAAATTACAATTAGCGGATCCACGACTCGAAGAAGCGTCACCATCAGAATTGGCGAATGTTGCCCAATCGGTTCTCGCTTCTTGACGGGTAGGTAGATCGACTTCCGTTTGGTGTTGGTGAATTATCGTTTACCTACCCTTTTGCATTTGCACTGTGAAAGTAAGTCAAAGCTACCAAAGGTTAAAGTTCTTAAATGGGTACTGATTGATTAATGACATGGTAGTAGGAATTGTTGGTGACGGACCTGCAGTTACCGCACTAGAACATGCATTTTCTTCAGCAAATCTTCAAAGTGAATTAGTTTCGATCGACGAACTTCAAGAATATGAAATGGGAATCGTCGTTGGCGTTGTTGGAAGTCCCGGATTCGAACGAGCAAATTCAGTCCTTTTTGAGACAAATACACCGTGGTGTGCAATCGAGATAGGCGGGATCGGGGGTTGTGGTATCGAGTCGATATCAGCAACAATTTCTCTCTTTGGCCCCCACCATGGATGTTATGAATGTCTCCAAACCCGGTTGGAATCAACGGATACGACGAATACTGAAGTATCACAATCCCCACGCACTGATATTTATTATGCTGGGGCGACGGCAGCTCGTCTTACTATACAATTTTTCAATGAGTCGGTTGAACCAGGCACAATAATTGAAATACCATATGCTGAACATACTCTTTATCCGGTGCCATGTTGTAATGTCTGTGACAATAACAAGCAGCAGACGCTTCAAATCCAACATACTGACCGATCATTAGATGAAAGTATTCAATTAGCTGAACGAGGTGTCGATGATAAAGTCG
>JBDGRB010000147.1:0-36083 GCA_042218485.1 Halobacteriaceae archaeon
GCAGCACGCCCTTCCATACTGGCGAGACTGGCGGTCGCCGTGAATGTACCCGCTCATCCTCCCACTGGCTGCTCAAATCATTGCTCGACCAATTGGTCAAGCCGTATTTCAGCGCTCGTCTCATCCCGTAGCGAACACTCTGAAATTTGAATCGGCAACTACTGTTAAGGGGGGGGGTTAGCTTACTCAATTATTACAATTAGATATACTGAGTAAAATTTCAAATATTTAGGATCAAGTTTTCCCACTAATTAACGGGTGTTTCACTCTGCTTCGTATCGAGGAAACATGATTTGATGATATTAAGTTCCAAAAATTCATAGTTATGAAAGGCCGAGTCTAAAGAGAATGGACCCGTCTGATGTTGAAGTTAGTGTTGTCCTGCCAGCATATAATGAAGAAGAAACTATCGAATCTACCGTTCGAACAACTATCTCTGCTTTAGATTCCTTTCTTCCCGCTGGAAGTTTTGAGATAATTATCACCGAAGACGGGTGTGATGATAATACACCGGCCATTGCCTCCCAATTAGCAGATGAAATGTCCCAAGTTCGCCATTTACACAGCGATTCTCGTTTAGGCCGTGGTGGGGCACTATCGAGAGCGTTTAAAAATGCACACGGTTCAACGTTAGCTTATTTTGATACCGATCTTGCGACAGACATATCTCATCTTGAAGAACTTATAAATAGCATCCGTAAAGAAGGATATGACATAGCCACCGGCTCTAGATGGATTCCTGGCAACGAAGCCGAACGACCGATTAAGCGAGGGATTCCAAGTCAAGGATTTAATTTTCTTGTCCGTACGTTACTCGGATCCTCAATTCGAGATCATCAGTGTGGATTTAAAGCATTCGACCGAGACGTACTGTTAACATTATTACCAACTATCAAAGATAACCATTGGTTCTGGGATACTGAATTGTTAACCCGTGCCCAACGGCGAGGATATGACGTCAAAGAATTTCCAGTTCGTTGGACCCCAAAAGGGGATTCCAAAGTTGATATCGTTCGCGATATATTCGGTATGGGGAGCCAAATATTACGATGTTGGTGGGAGTTTAATGTTCAACCTCGGATCACACGGCGAACTGGAATGGTTGTTGGCATTCTATTAGTAATAACCGCTTTGGTATTGATGACGTTCTATTTGGAGCCATCAAAGGTACTTGCCGAAATGCAAGATGCCAATGCAACCCTTGTTTTCGTCGCTGCCATCGTGTATATCTTCTCTTGGCCAATCCGTGGCCAGCGATATAAAGATATTCTAGAACGACTCGGATACGAAGAAGGATTAGGATTTTTAACCGGTGCAATTTTCATCAGTCAGACGGGCAATCTTGTATTTCCAGCACGAGTTGGAGATGCTGTACGAGCATATGTAATGAAAACTCGTCGATCGGTACCGTATCCAACTGGATTTGCATCATTAACAGTTGAACGGGTGTTTGATCTTCTGACTATCACTGGATTAGCGGGCAGTGTTCTGGTATTGTTAGGAATATTTATGCCCGAACGATTCCTTGAGTTATTCACTACGATTCAAACTACTGACCGACAAAGTGGACGGATAGCAATCCTTGTTGCAACGATTGTTGGGTTAGGAGCGATAGGGATTGTATTGATTATTTTCTACAGTGCCCAAAGTGAACGTAATTATGTCCGGCTTTTCGTCTCGAAATTAAGCGATGATTCTTATGTGGCCTATGTCACACAAGTATTGGAACAATTCACTGGTGATGTGCAACGCGTTGCTGGCAACCGACACGCGTTTATCCGAGTTATATTTACGAGTGTATTCATTTGGGTACTGGATGTGATTACGGCTATTATCGTATTGGTGGCATTTGATATCCAGTTGTCTATTCTATTAGTAGCTACTGTCGGGTTTTTTGCCGTGAGTGTTGGTAATCTAGCTAAAGTCCTCCCGCTTTCACCAGGTGGTATTGGTCTTTATGAAGGTGCATTTACGCTCCTCGTGGTAGTTTTGACTCCTATAAGCCCCGCAATTGCGCTGGGAGCTGCAATTGTCGATCATGCGGTGAAAAACGTGATTACCATCATGGGAGGAGTAGGGTCGATGATAATCCTAAATGTGTCACTCACACAAGCTGTGCAGGGAAGCAAAGAGGCGGGGGCCACATCAAGTACATCTGAAGATTAACATATGGTCAAAGATTTACGGGCGACACGTTAGAAGACCATCGAGTGGATGAAAAGAATTACTGGCCACTATAAGGACCGACAAACGGCCCAAGTGCACTAGCAAGAGCATGATGGAGGGCAGAGGCGCGTGTGATTTTCTTTTGTGTGAGTAAACCTGCCGCCCCCTCCTCTTGAGCAATATCATTTCGCCCGTGCAGATCATCGAGTATAGGACCTAATTCTTCACCCTCCTGCAAACGATCCCCCACACTATCTGGTAATCGGAGTTGGGGACCAGCGCCTATTTCTGTTCGGTCATCATCTGAGACGGCTGCCCACATAATGAGGAAAACTCCTGGGTATTTGTCGAATTCGGTCACACCACCTTCAAGACCCACGCCGTACGCAGCCTCGGTATTTTGAACTGCCTGTTCCGCTCGATTTATGGCACCAGTTATTGTTTCTTCTCTGCCCCACGGTTGTTCTGAAACCTTGGGATCAACCGATACTTTGATTATGTCAATATTGTCTCCGAATGTTTCCCGGGCTGCAGCTGCTTTGACTGGATTTTGACTTCCAACGGCTACCTTCATACGTATTCTCTGTTGAGGAAGACACTAAAATTCATCTTATTTGTGGTAAATCATAACGTGGTAATCGTTGTCTAAGCTATGATAAGTAAGAAGATTTATGAGTCTATCTCATTACCTGAAGGTTACGTAACTCCTATTCGAAATAAAAATTCTTTCCAAAACAATGACACAGAATAATATCCGATTACAAGAAGAACAAGAGAATACCGAAGAATTTGCCCAAAATTGTCCGGAATGTGAAGGCGATCTCGTCACTGATGAGGGTCACGGTGAAACAGTATGTGCAAACTGTGGGTTGGTTGTTGAGGAGGATGGCATCGATCGTGGTCCCGAATGGCGAGCATTTGATTCAAAAGAGAAAAATGAGAAATCTCGAGTCGGCGCTCCAACAACGAATACAATGCACGACAAGGGGCTGTCGACCAATATTGATTGGCGAGATAAGGATGCGTATGGAAATTCACTCGATTCACGTCAGCGTCAAAAAATGCAACGCCTTCGGAAATGGAACGAGCGGTTTCGAACCCGTGATGCGAAGGAACGCAATCTCAAGCAGGCATTAGGTGAAATTGATCGGATGGCCTCAGCGCTCGGCCTTCCCGATAATGTCCGCGAAACAGCAAGCGTCATTTACCGTCGAGCATTAGATGAGGATTTACTCCCAGGCCGATCTATCGAAGGAGTATCAACATCGAGTGTGTATGCAGCCGCTCGCCAAGCTGGCGTCCCACGAAGTTTAGATGAGATTACGGATGTCAGTCGTGTCGAAAAAGATGAAATTGCACGAACGTACCGATACATCGTTCGAGAGCTTGGACTTGAGGTTAAACCGGCTGATCCAGAAAGCTATGTCCCACGATTTTCGTCGGATCTCGGATTATCTGAGGAAGCAGAGCATCGAGCGCGGGAACTTCTTCAGAATGCAAAAGAATCCGGCTTACATAGTGGTAAAAGCCCTGTTGGGTTAGCCGCTGCTGCGATATACGCAGGGGCGTTATTAACAAATGAGAAAACAACACAAGCTGCCGTAAGCGAAGTATCAGATATTAGTGAAGTTACTATCAGAAATCGGTATCATGAATTACTTGAAGCCGAAGATGGATTACTTGTGTGATGGATACTGAGAGGTTTCAAATCGTTGCGAGCACATATGATTTGACGCAAGCCCCCTCTGCTAGTGAATATGCCGATTATATCGAATTTCGAATGGATCTCGTCGACAACCCATTAGAAGAGATTCAACGATATTCGGGCCCCCTACCTTTAATCGTTACAAATCGGATCCAAGACGAAGGCGGGAAAGCAACATCCGGTACTCAGCGTTTAGAGGATTTAATCGCTGCCAGTAAATATGATATCGTGTTAGCAGTCGATATCGAACTTGCTACAGTCAAGGCTGGCAATGGTGATGAGGTTTTGCGGGCAGTTGATCAGCAAAATATCGACACAATAATCTCCTCGCATAATCTCGAAACCACGCCTTCGAAATCTGTTATGAAAAACCTACTCCGAAGTGCCTGCGAATACGGTACAATCGGCAAACTCGCTGTCACTCCGGAAACGAAAACTGATATTTTGGATCTCCTTGCAGTCACTGAATCCCTTAACCAGCGACGAATTGCGACAATTGGTATGGGAGAGATTGGGCGAATTTCACGGATTATAGCCCCCTATTTCGGATCTGATATGGGATATGCACCGATACGTCAAGAATCCAATACTGCCCCTGGTCAATATGAGCTGTCACGATTTTATCGGTTATTGGAAACCATTTAAGAAAGATAGTTCGCCATGTTTTTAGCCCTTCCCTGCTTCCATTTCAGTATGTTCGGAGGAGGCGGTGTTAACCCGCGTAAAATGAAAAAAATGATGGAACAGATGGGCATTGATATTGAAGAGATTGATGCCAAAGAGGTAGTAATTCGGAAAGCCGATGGGGAAAATTTGGTTTTTTCGAAGCCGGAGGTTACTCGGATGGATGCCCAAGGACAACAAACATATCAGGTCATAGGTGAACCCGAAACGCAAGCTCAATCAGAAACCGGAACGGAAGAGTCTGATGCATCAACTACTGAGCCATCGACAGAATCGTCGGGGGATATCCCTCAGGGAGACATTGAAATTGTTGCCCAACGGACTGGGGTGAGTGAACAACAAGCTCGAGAAGCATTAGAGGCGACAAATGGGGATTTAGCTGCTGCTGTTGAACGATTAGAGTGATTCTCCTCGTCAAAGACGATCGAGAGTATCTCTGTGAGCCAGGCGAGGAACTTCATACGGATCTCGGTGTGATTGAGGTACCCGAAGTAATCGAACCAGGTGAAACTATTGAGAGTCACCTGGATGAAGAATTTCGGGTTCGTGAACTTAGGGGGCCTGACTTTTTTAACCATTTAGAACGGACAGGGGCTCCGATGATGCCAAAAGATATCGGGATAATTATCGGTAAAACTGGTGTTGGAATAGATGATCGAGTACTTGACGCCGGAACCGGGACCGGTATTCTAGCAGCATATTTAGGTCGAATAGGTGCCTCTGTAGTAACATTTGAAGAAAATCCCGAATTTGCAGATGTCGCAAGACAAAATATGGAACGTGCTTCTGTTGCTGAACAAGTCGAGGTAAGGACAGGCGATATCACGCAATATGTTTCAGATCTACCAGAATTTAATGTTATCACCCTCGATACTGAAGATGCCCCACAGGTTGTTGGCCATGCTGATAGATTATTACAACCAGGCGGATTTATTGCAGTTTATAGTCCATTTATTGAAGCTGCTCGGCAAGTCGAAATGAAAGCACATGATGTCGGATTATCCAATGTAACAACTGAAGAAACGATTCAACGTGAAATGGAGTTTGATGAACGGGGATCACGACCAACCACAGCAGGCGTTGGTCACACTGGTTATTTAACGTTCGGTCGAAGATAATTGCTAATGGTCGTCCTCACGCCATCGATGTTCGCATTCGGTGCATATGAAAAATCTTGTTTCGGATTCATCAGCAGCCCGAATCTGTTGCATATACCAATGTGCCTCATCGTTCCCGCATTCCGGACAGACTGTTGAGGTGGTGGGTAATCCTGTATCTTGGGCCTCTGTTTCAATTATTTCATTGGCCTCTTGATCTTCAGTAATGACGTAATTTGCCTCAGGATCCTTTGGTGATTTGTTTCCACAACTTGTGCATACCCATAATTGATCCTGGGTTTTCATCATTGCTCCGCAGTCATCACAAAATTCCATACTGATACAAAGTGATGAACAAAAATAAGCCTCCTGCTTCGTGGTAATTGTTCACAAAATAATGATCGCCTATCAGTCCCGGATCCCTTCACAAATCACCGTTTTTCTCTTCGAGATATTGATGGGCATCTTCAAGGATTTCCCGTGGCCCATCTTGAGTGATGGTATTAATTGCTTGATCATAATCTCGCCACTGAAGATCTGTGTGTTCTTTGGATAATTCAGCGTTTCCTTCAAACGATTTCGCTATAAAGAGATGTACTGTCTTGTGGATTCGTTTTCCATTTGCTTCGAACACGTAATCATATTCATCATGAAAACCATCGATAATTCTAAAATCATTGATTCCTGATTCCTCTTGTACTTCTCGTATTGCAGTTTGTTCTAATTTTTCTTCGCCCTCAACACCCCCTTTGGGGAATTCCCAATCACCTGGCCGACTTTTGAGTAACAAATATTCACGTCTATCGCGGGTATCCCGGAAAAGGATACATCCAGCACTTGTGGTTTCAACTGTCATTATATTCTATTAATCGGTCAGCTTTTAAGTGGATGTCGAACACACAGAGTGTATCAAAAACTTATATCCATATCGTACTCAGATAATTAAATAATGGCCAATAAGGCAAATATTACACTTAAAAGCGGGGATAAACAGACCCTTGAGAGAGTAGTCACGAACTTAAAAGACCAAGCTCAACGAAAAGGGATCGAGGTTAAAGGTCCACACACTGATCCTCCCGTTGAGTACCAATTGCCTCTCTTTGAATGTTTAGATGCATCCGCAGCAAAATATTTCGATCAATGGACATACACAGTGTATTCTCGACGGCTGCAAATCAGTGGTCATAATGAAAATCTTCGAGATTTATTAGATCAGCAGTTTCCCGAAAGTATCAAAGTCGAACTCGAACTTGATCAACCGTCTATGGTTTGAAAACTAAATCTTGGCTTACTTCAGGCTCACATTCAAAATGGACATATGGAACAATCAATTGGAGATAAGTTGATATCATTACGACGGGATTTACATCAACACCCTGAACCAGCATGGTGTGAATTTTATACAACAGCAAGAATCATTCAAGAACTGAAAGAAATTGGGGTTGATCA
Organism: Halobacteriaceae archaeon; assembly: GCA_042218485.1. Taxonomy (GTDB): domain Archaea; phylum Halobacteriota; class Halobacteria; order Halobacteriales; family Halobacteriaceae; genus JBDGRB01. The sequence continues at coordinate 7,102 of JBDGRB010000147.1, forward strand.
GCTCTATACGGGCAAAGAGGTCGTGGATCCCGAGGAACGAATCGCTGTTCCAGAGACTTCTGAACGGGAAAAATGGTTCAAGCAGGCTATCGATGAGGGTATTGATGAATCTCTTATTACTCCAATGAAGGATGGATATACTGGTGTCGTTGCGACGCTCGAGTGCGGAGATGGCCCAACCGTCGCTCTCAGGGTAGATATCGATGGGTTACTACGTGAGGAAGCGACAAATGACAATCATAAACCAGCTGCTGAAGGCTTCCGATCAAAACATGAGGGAGCAATGCATGCGTGCGGTCATGATGCACATGCATCGATTGGCGTTGGTGTCTTACGACAAATTAGCAAAAGCGATTTCTCCGGCACGTTAAAAGTATTATTTCAGCCAGGCGAAGAACAAATCGCTGGAGGCAAGGCACTTGCTGAAAGTGGCCATTTAGATGATGTCGATTATTTACTTGCAGTCCATGTTGGATTAGATCACCCAACTGGGGAAATCGTCGGCGGGATTAATGGATTTTTAGCTGTGCAACAATTCAAAGCATCTTTTGCTGGCTCACCTGCCCATGCCGGTGGCAAACCAAATGAAGGCGACAATGCTGTCCAAGCTATGGCAACTGCAATCCAGAATCTCTATAGTATTCCTCGTCATGAAGATGGAAAAACCAGGATCAATGCCGGTAATGTAAGCGGTGGAACTGCCACAAATATCATTCCTGAAGAGGCTTTTATCGAAGGAGAAGTACGGGGTGAATCGACTGAATTACGTGATTATATGGCAGATAAGGCGGACAATATTTTGGAACATGCTGCAAAGATGCATAACTGTGAGGTAGATGTTGATATCAATGGCAAGGCACCGAGTGCGACCAGCGACGAACAACTCGTTGATATTATCACACAAATCGCTGAAGAACATGACGACGTTGATTCAGTGTTAAAATATGATACATTAGGTGGTAGTGAAGATGCGACGCATCTCATGAATCGAGTCCAAGCAAACGGTGGGTTTGCAACATATGTCTGTGTTGGCACTGATCATCCAGGTGGTCATCATACGTCAATATTTGACGTAGACGAAGAAAGTATTACGTTAGGCGTAGAAATATTATCCAATTCAATTCAATCGATAGCTAATAACCATCCAATCGAATAAGTCATGCTGATATTTCGTCTGTCAGTATATCTTTGATAGGATTGGTTGGCAACTCCGTCTTTCATCGCATAGACCTTCCAAACTATGAGTGGTTCTATACGAAACACTGTTCGGAATACTATCTCGGCGGCAGACCCAAGATTTGTCTTTGGGGGTATTACACTATCGCTGGTGGTTTTGGTATTTGGAACGGTCTATGCACCGTTATTTCTGCATCGCTATATACATATGGTCGTTGGCATTATGTGGACAACGACAAATATCTTCATTGCCTTCATAATTGGTCCAGTCCTTCGACAGATGGATGAAAACTCACAAGTGAATTTTTTTCGTCAATTCACCCCAAAGGTCGTGTTTTTGTTACCAATGCTTTTGATATTAGCCATCAGCATTGGCCTGCCACTTGCAATTCAAATGCGTCTATTCACCCATCCAATTCCATGGTTGGCATTATTGTTTTTTGTGAATGTCACCGGTATATTGTTGATATTTGGATGGAGATTTAATGCTTGGACAGATCGACGGTGGCAAACTCCGTTTGTACTCCTAGTTTTACTCTCACTCATCGGCGTTGGAATGACTATTCGTCAATTTCAAATGACGACAACGAATATGACACTCACACTTATTGATGGAACCTTACTTATCCTCAATGGACTCGGTTTGATCCTTGCAAACAACCTTCGGGTTTGTTCCGAATTATTTTCTAATAAGCCGAATACCTCGATTATCGTTGGACTAGCGTTGCAAAATACAGTGTTGGCACGCGTTCAGATATTTCTACAACTTGTAATAATTATTTCAGTATTATGATATATTGTAGCTTACTGATATGCTTACACAACCAAGTTAATCATCTGCGGTAAGGGGCTCTTTATTTGTATCCATAGCTTGCTCGATACTTGGTGGATAATTACCTCGGATGAGACGTAAATCAGATTGGGGTCGTGCCATGCAGGTCAGACAATAGTTCTCTTTTTCTCCCTCCGAGAACCCTCTTGCAGCTGGCTGGGTGACCTCCCCTTCTAGTATTTCTGCAGAACATGCCAAACACATCCCAACCCGACAGGAGTACTCCTGAGTGATACCCTCTCGAAAACATGCTTTGAGTATGGTCTCCTTATCGGAGACTTCGATCGATTCATCCCGACCGACGAATTCGACAGTATATTTGGTCATATACAATACAACTCGCACTCAGAATAAAATCTTTTCTGCTATATTCTTCTGGTATATATCGGAGTCACTTTGCTTCAATTACTTTATGGGGTATGCGAGGCGAATACCACGGGGTGTGACTCCGAAGCAGTTCAGATCCTTCGCATGTATTCGACGTACTATCAATAAATTCATGTAAAGAGTTTTCACCACTCGGAGACGTTTCATGGAATATGGCGAATACGTACGAGTTTGATGTTGTTGTAGTTGGGGCGGGTACTGCAGGATGTTATGCTGCGGCGACAGTTGCGGACGCCGGCCATTCTGTTGCCGTAGTAGAACGCAAAGATGAACAGGAAGCCGGCCACATAGCATGTGGTGATGCTCTCAAGGGAGCGGATGCATTTCCTGATGTGATTGATGAAACGCAACTGCAACCGGCCATGACCAATACATCGGTGGATCATGGGAGATTTGAAGTTCCCCAGGAGGATACGGTTCTTGAAATTCCGGTTCCAGGCAAACTTGCTGTTGTTGATCGATGGGAATATGGTCGCTGTGTCATCCGTGGAGCGGAAAACAAAGGGGCTGAATTTTTTTATGATATTATTGTCCAGGACGTAAAACAAGACGAAAGCGGTACCGTAACAGGTGTCAGGGGGAAAAAGAACGGACAAGTTCATGAATTCAATGCCGATATTGTAATCGACGGGGCAGGTGCTCTTTCACTCCTTCAAGATAAGATAGACTTTTCAGGCACAACATTTGATACAAATGTCACCTATCAGCAATTCTGTTCTGCCTATAGAGAAATTATTGAGGTCGAAGAGGAAGTGCCATGGAAAGATGCCTTAGTCTTCAAACCCACAGAACGATCAGCCGGATATCTATGGTATTTTCCCCGAACAGGGACCGAGATCAACGCTGGTTTGGGCTTTCAAATGAATGAAGAACCAATGACACTTGTAGAGGACCTTAAAAAGGATTTACAAAACCGCTCGGAATTTGACAATGCTACCGTGAAGGATAAATTAGGATCTGCACTGCCTACTCGGCGGCCCTATGATTCAGCGGTAGCACCGGGCTTTATGGCCGCTGGTGATGCAGCAGGTCATGTTAATCCAACTACAGGCGGAGGAATTGCAGGCGCTGCATATGCAGGACATTATGCAGGCGAACAAGCACTATCTGCGCTTGAAGAGGGCGATGTAAGTGAGAAGAGTCTCTGGGAATATAACGAGCGGGTAATGGATCACTTTGGAGCCCGCTATGCTGGATTAGATGTCTATAACATTTTATCAACTGCTGTCGACGTTGATGATTTGATGGGATTACTTGCTGCATTACCGACTACGAAACTTTCGGAAGCCCTGTATTCGGGTAGCGCAGATATAGATTGGAAACTCAAAATCCTCACTGCGATAAAAAGCATTCGCTATTGGGATACCGTGTATACGTTTTATCAAACGAAACAACAAGCCGATGAACTCATCTCACACTACAATGCATATCCATCATCACCGGAAGCCTTTGAAGAATGGCAGGACCAACGAGATTCCCTGATGGAAACCGTTTATGATGTCACTGGCGCTGATGCCAAATACTAATCAATATAATCGTAGATAAATTCCTTCTTAACCCGGAAATCGTTTACGTCTCCCTTCCCTATATAGTAATGAACACAAATCCCAGTTCGACTATGTCACGTGTATTTCATCTCCATTCGACCCTGGAAATTCCGCTCGAAACGCTCCATGAATATTTTGAGTCCGATCCCGATTTTCCGGAGGGTGTCGAGGATGTAGAAATTATTCGGCGAAATAATACGCTTGTTTTGAGTGCTGTTTCTGAAGATAAATCTCTAAGCAAATATACACCGACTGCACAATTGAAGGCAACAGTTTCAGACGTCAGGATTCAGAAGGAATCGTCAGGGCCCCGGTGGGGACAAGAAGAACCAGAAACGGAACTTGTCGAAATGGCCGGTTTCAAGGGAGATCAAGAGGCTGTCCTCCAGAATAGTACACTCCGATATGAAATGTTTCAAGTCTTGTGTGATTTAGCTACTCATGCAGAACGAGGTGAGATGACTGCCATCTCTGAACGTGATGGAGAATTATACGCGACCCGAATTGTTGAGGGAGAACCAAAACCAGCAGCTATTGAGGTTGTCGAAGATGGACAAGCAGGCGAGGAAGAAGGAATTGACTGGCAAAATAACGAATATATCAATAACAAGTAAATTGCCATTGGGTATCGGCCCTAATTTCTGATAAATTACAATTATCATTTGCTTTAGTAGGTGAATTAATTGAATCATATGTATCATTGTTAGTAGGGTCATTCTCTTGTTGATTCTTCTATCAAAATATAACTCTTTCAACACTTAGAATAATATATTAACTGATGGATATCTGTATTGTTTGTAGGTAATCGAAACCACCATATTTCTTGGTACCAATTACGAGATAATGGAGGAAATTTTTTCACGGTATCAGCCCCTTATAGATGGTTATGACTCCTTTCTCACAAGCTGTCGAGAACCCTTGCCGACAGTGATACGCGTAAATACAATCAAAGCAACATCAGGATCTATCAAGAAAGCCTTCGATGAACACAATATAGAGTTTCGACAAGTAGACTGGAATGCTAATCTATTTACACTGGATGTTGAAAGTCCAGGTAATACATGGCCATATTTTCACGGATGGATCCATAGTCAAGAAGAAGTCTCTGCATTGCCGGTTACAGTTTTGGATCCTCGATCGGGGGAGAGAATTTTTGATGCTTGTGCTGCACCAGGAAGCAAAACCTCACAAATTGCGGCACATATGGATGATTTAGGGATTCTTGTGGCCAACGACGACGATCTCAATCGATTGTCGGCTCTTCGTTCAAATACCGACCGTTTGGGTATTACAAATACGATCGTTACTAACCGTGATGGCCGCTATTTCGATCCCACATCAATTGATATCGACAAATTTGATCGCACCTTAGTTGATGTCCCATGTTCGTGTGAGGGAACCATCCGCAAAAACCCGAACACACTCGATTCGTGGAGTGAAGGATATATAGAGAGTGTTTCGCATACGCAACAACAATTGTTACGCCAGGCGGTTAGAGTGACGAAACAAGGTGGAACAATCGTTTATTCTACCTGTACATTCGCTCCGGAGGAAAATGAACGGGTCGTGGATGAAATTATCACATCTGAACCTGTTGACGTGGTTCCATTTGATATCCCTCTTACGTACACGGATGGAATCACACAATGGCGTGGAGAATCATACACATCGGAGGTTACCCGAACAAAACGGATTTATCCACATCAGAATAATACTGGCGGATTTTTCATAGCAAAATTAGAGGTCCAGCAATGAGGGATAACAAAGGAGATCAATTTGATCAAGTAGCCTCACATTCAGCAAACAAGGAAGTCAAAGGCCGCCCTACCCGACCTGAAATCCTTGACTGGTGGGAGACACGATTTGAAATTTCGCGATCGGGATTTGGATCATATTCCTTTTGGGAGAAAGGAAAAGGGAAAATATGGGCATTTCATAGCGAAATTCCTTCTCCCCAACCAGTTGAAGCATTAGGCCTTCCGGTATTACGAACCCGACAAGAACATTGGAAACCAACTACAAATGCAGTCCAGAGATTTGGGCATATGGCGACGAAAAATGTACTTTCGCTTTCCGATGTCAAGGCAAAACGGTTTATTCAAGGTGAAACGCAAACGATTGACTGGGAGGGAGAGTGGGGATACCTCATCATTACACATTCGTTAGCCGATGTAGATGAACCACTTGGGGTTGGACTCTATCTCTATGGTGAACTTCGATCCCAGATACCGAAAAATCGGCAACGTACATTTTAACTAAAATTGAGATGAATTAATGTCTCATAGGTTCGTCATTCTATACAGACAGGGTAGGGAGTGTCTCGATATGTGCCTCCGAGGCGGTTCATAATCCACCGAATGACTTTGGGTCCACCAAGATGATATAAAACTGGTTTTGCAAACAGAAGATTCATCTTTGTATTCACAAATATTGAGGATATGAACCGTCGGTTGCTTCTTTGTTGGGGTGTGGTATTAGGTTTGATCGCGGTAGCTGGATGTGCTGGACAAGCACCTGATTCTCAGGTTCTACAACCATCGTGGAAAAACATCACCAGTACAGAAGATAACAAACTGAAGGTCGTCTTAGAAATAACAAATACGGCTGCACAAAAGCGAACTACGACAATCTCCGTCACAGCGAACATCAATGGCACGATATATAGAAATTCGAAGCAATTGTCAATAAAGGCAGGCAAAACAACAACTGTGACGATCATATTTGATAAGGTATCCTATCAAGAATTCTTACAGGACGGTCAATTAAGAATGGAGTTCGAATGATTTTCTGTACTCTCGAACGGCCCTTTTTCTCTAACAAATTAATTTTGCAATTCTTTTATCTATGTAACAAATAATTGGGTATAAATGGTCGACGAAAACGCTAAATTGGATGATACCGAGAGCGTCGAGGATGAATCAACAGGTAATCAGGAGCGGGTTACAACTCTGGCCGCAGAGGTATCTGTTCACGATGAATCCTTGGGTGCTGAAGTGGCTGAATTAAAATCTGAACTTGATGAATTACAGGAAACAAACGAAAATCTTGAAGATGAAATTGAAGAATTAAAAAATCGTCTTCAGCGTACACAAGCGGATTTTCAAAACTATAAAAAACGCGCCGAAAAGCGTCAAGAAGAAATCAAAGAACGAGCGACTGAAGATTTAGTTGAGCGATTATTGGAGGTTCGAGATAATCTTGCCCGTGCCTTAGAACATGATGATCAAGCTTCGATACAGGAGGGTATCGAGGCTACACTTCGTCAGTTTGATGATATTCTAGCGGATGAAAATGTAAGCAAAATCGAACCTCAGATTGGGACCAAACCCGATCCAGTTAAGCATGAAGTAGTAAGTCAGGTCGAGAGTGAACAGGATCCAGGCAACATCGCGGATGTTTATCGACCTGGATATGAAATGGCCGGTTCAGTTATTCGACCTGCCCAAATAACAGTTAGTAAAGGGTCGGCGGATGAGGATCAGACAGCACCTAGTAATGAGGAGTAATGAGGAGTAACCAACGATTAGTTTAAAATTCTATAATAATCTTGGGAGAATACCTGCTCCATATTTCTTTAAATCGCTGGAAGGAGGATGTCTTAAAAATATCCTAGACAGGCTATTCTAGCAAGTTTTAAACTGTCGAAGCGGTTATCATCGTGATAAGATGACGAGTAATAAGATTCTAGGTATTGATCTAGGGACTACTAATAGTGCTTTTGCGGTTATGGAAGGGGGCGATCCAGAAATCATAACAAATGAAGAGGGTGACCGAACAACACCTTCAGTTGTTGCCTTTAATGATGGAGAGCGATTGGTTGGCAAACCTGCGAAGAATCAAGCAATACAAAATCCAGATCAAACCGTCCAGTCGATCAAGCGCCATATGGGCGAAGAAAACTATACCGTCGAACTCGAGGGCGATGAATATACGCCTGAGCAGATATCCTCGATGATATTACAGAAAATCAAACGTGACGCTGAGGAATATCTGGGTGAAGAAATCGAGAAGGCTGTTATAACCGTCCCAGCGTATTTCAATGATAAACAACGACAGGCAACGAAGGATGCGGGTGAAATTGCTGGTTTCGATGTCGAGCGTATTATTAACGAGCCAACTGCTGCCTCGATGGCCTATGGATTAGACGATGAAACGGAACAGACCGTGTTAGTGTTTGACCTTGGCGGTGGAACATTTGATGTTTCGATATTGGAACTTGGCGGTGGCGTGTATGAAGTTATCGCGACGAACGGTGATAATGACTTGGGTGGCGATGATTGGGATCAAGCCATTATCGACTGGTTAGCTGAGGAATTCGAACAGGAACACGGTATTGATCTCCGCGATGACCGCCAAGCTCTCCAACGTCTTAAAGACGCTGCCGAGGAAGCCAAAATTGAGCTTTCCAATCGCAAAGAGACGACTATTAATCTGCCATTTATCACTGCATCCGATGACGGTCCAATTCACCTAGAAAAGGATTTAACGCGGGCTAAATTTGAAGACTTAACAAGCGATCTCTTAGAACGAACTGTTGGTCCAACAGAACAAGCAATAGACGATGCAGACCTCTCGAAGAGTGATATTGATAAAGTGCTTTTAGTCGGTGGATCAACCCGGATGCCGATGGTGCGGGAGAAAGTTGAAGAACTCGTCGGTCAAGAACCGAAGAAAAATGTGAATCCTGACGAAGCGGTCGCTTTGGGCGCTGCAATCCAGGGCGGTGTGTTATCTGGAGAGGTCGATGATATTGTGTTACTGGACGTAACGCCGCTAAGTTTAGGTATTGAGGTTAAAGGCGGCATTTTCGAACGTCTCATCGAAAAGAATACAACGATTCCAACAACAGAATCGAAAATTTTCACGACTGCAGCTGATAATCAAACCAGCGTTCAGATTCGAGTATTCCAAGGTGAACGTGAAATTGCAGAAGAAAATGAACTATTGGGCGAATTCCAGTTGACAGGCATTCCGCCTGCCCCTGCTGGAACGCCACAAATCGAAGTCGAGTTTAATATCGATGCAGATGGTATTGTAAATGTTTCTGCGAAAGATCAAGGTTCAGGCAATGAAGAAGAAATTACAATAGAAGGAGGTGTTGGTCTCTCTGATGAAGAAATAGAGGAAATGAAAGAAGAAGCCGAACAACATGCGGAGGAAGATGAAAAGCGTCGCGAGCGAATTGAAGCACGAAACGAGGCTGAAAGTGCTATTCAACGAGCAAATCGTCTTTTAGAAGAAAACGAGGAGATGGTTGATGATGAGTTACGGGAAGAGATCGAGGAAGGAATAGAGGAAGTTGAGTCAGTATTAGACGATGATGACGCAACAAAAGAAGAGATCGAATCTGCAACTGAAGATCTAAGCAAACGATTACAAGAAATCGGCAAGCAGGCATATCAACAGCAGGCCCAACAAGCACAGGCTGGTGCTGCAGGCGCAGGCGGTGCTGCCGGTGGAGCAGCAACTGAAGAAGATGAGGATTTCGTAGATGCTGATTTCGAAGATATGGATGATGAATCAGATGAAGAATAACAGTAATTCAGCGTATTTACGTATCGATGTCTGAGAACTTTTATGACGTTCTTGGGGTCAGTCGTGATGCCGATGAGGATGAAATACAACAGGCCTTTCGGAAAAAAGCTGCCAAATACCATCCGGATGTGAGTGATGATCCGGATGCTGAAGAAAAATTCAAGAAAATAAAGAAGGCTAAAGAAGTATTGACAGACGAAGAAAAGCGTCGGATGTACGATCAGTTAGGCCACGAACAATTCGAACAAGCTGAAAAACGGGGCGGCTTCGACGAAGGGGGACGACAACGGGGTGCCCGATCCCAGCAAGGCAATCCGTTCGGAAATATGGGAAATATGGGCGGTGGCATGGAAGATATTTTTGAACAATTTTTCGGTAGTTCTGGAAGCCGGCAGCGACCCCAATCAGGACGCGATATTCGGACAGAATTAACTATTGATCTCGATGAAGCCTATCATGGAGCAGATAAAAAATTCACAATTCGGCGTCCGGAACAATGTGATGAGTGCAATGGCAATGGATATCCACCGAATGCTGACGTTCGAACATGTCCGGAATGTAATGGACGAGGGCAAATAACCCAGACTCAACAAACCCCGCTGGGTCGGGTTCAGCAAACGACAACATGTCCTCGTTGTGATGGTGAAGGTGATATTTATAGTGAAACATGTCACCAATGTGGGGGTGACGGCACTGTCAATCGTGAAGCCACATTAAGCGTGACAGTACCAGCAGGGATCCGTGATGGACAAACACTACAAATGGACGGAGAAGGTGAGCCTGGCGAAGGGAATGCTCCTGCCGGTGACCTTCTCATAGATGTGAATATCCGCGACCATGATAAATTTGATCGTGAAGGAGATGATTTATATCGACGCGAGCCAATTTCGTTCCCGCAAGCAGTGTTTGGGGATTCAATACAAATAGATACCTTTGAGGGAACAATCGAAATGGATATTCCAGGCGGGACACAAAGTGGTGAAACGTTCCGATTACAAGGGAAAGGAATGCCACGGTTGCGTGGCCGCGGCTATGGAGATCTGTATATCAAAACCCAAGTTGTCACGCCCGAATCGCTTAACCAAGAACAAAAAGAAGCTTTAGAGAAGTTTGCTGAGGCAGGCGGTGAAGAAATATCGGTTGATGAAGGGTTCTTTGAACGGATTAAAAATTCCTTTTGACTAATCAGCACTTATTTCTCTGATTTTGTCCAATGCTTCCGGATTATCGATACTACTTAAATCGCCAATTTCGGCGCCAGTATAGGCCTTTTCAATCGCCCGTCGGATGATTTTTCCACTCTGAGTTTTGGGAAATTCATCGACGAACAATACTTCACGTGGTCGAAACGGCTTGCCTAATTGTTCACCAACGTGCTCTCGTAATTCTGTAGCTAATTTGTCATCTGGCGTTACATCAGGTTCTGGTATAACATATGTAACGACAGCCTCTCCAGTTGTTTCATCCGGAACCCCGACCGCAGCGGCTTGATTAACTGCCGGATGATCGATCAGCGCGCCTTCAACTTCTGCAGGACCAACCTTTCTGCCGGCTACATTTATCGCATCATCGGCTCGCCCATGAAGGAACCAGAACCCATCTTCATCTTTTTGGGCCCAATCTCCATGATCCCACATATCTTCAAAAGTCGACCAATATTCGTTCAAGTATCGTTCATCACCTTCCCAGAGGCTTTTGGTCATCGACGGACAGGAATCCAAGGCTACGAGAAATCCACGTTTATGCTCATCAGCTATACTCTCGCCTTGGGAATTAACAATATCTATATTCATTCCAAGACTTGGTCCACCAAGCGTACACGGTTTGAGATCCTGAATCGGCATTGGCATCAGGAAACAGCCAAAGACTTCGGTACCGCCACTGATATTAATAATTGGGGCATTTTCATTGCCCACGTGTTTATAAAACCATTTCCAAGATTCTGGATCCCATGGCTCTCCAGTAGAACCCAGCAACCGGAGTGATGAAAGATCATGTTGTTGTACCCACTCATCCCCTTCTTGCCGTAATGCTCGGATTGCAGTTGGACTGATACCGAACACTGTTAATTTATGCCGATCAATCATTTCCCAAAATCTGTCAGGCTGGGGATGATCAGGCGCTCCTTCATACATGAATATAGTTCCACCAAAGGTGTGATTTCCAATGAGCATCCATGGTCCCATCATCCATCCGATATCAGAAACCCAGAAAAATCGATCAGCGGGTTTGTGGTCAAAGGCAAAATAAATTTCTTTGGCGGGTTGAACTAAACCGCCTGCATGGGTATGAATAATTCCTTTTGGTCTGCCTGTCGTTCCAGATGAATAAAGTAACATCGATGGGTCGTTTGCATCCATAACCGTCGTTTCATACTCATCTGATTGGTCTGGAATAACATCTTCCCACCGTTCATCTCGCTCGCTATTCCACTGGATCGATGTACCGAGACGTTCATAGACAATTACATCATCCACATGATCAGTTACCTCCATCGCTGAATCTGCTGTTTCTTTAAGATTTACTTCGTCTCCTCGCCGATAGAACCCATCGGCAGTAAATAGGACTGAACATTCGGCAGCATCGATACGCGTTTCAACAGCGTCAACGCCAAATCCAGAAAATATGGGAACGGCAATTGCTCCGACTTTAAAGATACCGTACATAATAGAAATTACTTCAGGAACCATAGGCATATAGAGACCAACTGTATCTCCTTTTTCGATGCCCCGGGCTTCAAGAGCATTTGCGACTTGATTTGCCTCTCGATGTAATTCGTGGTATGTTATTTCTCGGATATCACCGGGTTCTCCCTCCCAAATACAGGCCACATTATTTCTATTCTCAGCGGTCACCTCGGCATGCCGATCGACTGTATTATGGGCGATATTGAGCTTCCCGCCTGGATACCATTCAGTAAATTGTGGGCCATCTGATTCGTCACGCACCTGATCAAATGATTCATAGAACTCTAAATCGAGGTACTCTACAACTTCTCCCCAGAACCAATCGAGGTCAGACGTCGTTTTATCGATGAGGGCATCATAATCTTCGATCCCATATTCTTGCATGAAATCATACACATTCGTTGCTTCTACAAACTCTTGTGTAGGTTCATGTACGATTTCATCAACTTCTTCCAAGGAATCCATATGTAACACAATGGAGGCCCAATAAAAGTAATTTCTTAACTAATATAGTGGTCAAAGATGGTCTCCAACGGTTATAGTCTCTCATCGTTATGATAGCGTTTTATCATTTTGGTTTTATTCACCGGTGATCCGTGTAGCATGTTGATATATAAATCCGAGCAATCTGCTTTTATTGTGGATATTCGAAATAAAAATCGTGACAAGAACCGAGTAGCACTTTCGTTTAAAGAATGCCGAAAAACTTGGCCCGCAAATGCTTTTTAGACTGAACCAGTATACATGTATATGTACGTACGGGGTGCGAAAAACCGGGAGGAGGTGTGGTTATTGGATAAGTTAGACGAATTGGGCCTGCAAGATCCAGCCTTTCGCTCCCGGGATTATGTCGTTGCTCTTGACGAAACAACTGGAGAAAAAGCTGGATTTGGACGGATTCGCCTCCATAAAAATGATACAACTGTGTGTGAGTTTATGGCAATTGGTGTCCTCGAAGAGTGGCGAGGACAAGGCGTCGGCGCCCATATTGTCGAACGCCTTGTTGAACTCGCACGAGATCAGGGATTCGAATTTGGATATATTCTTACGACAGAGGGCGGGTATTTTTCTCAATTCGGATTTAATGCAATATCAGTTGAAGAGCTTCCCGATCAGTTACGTCCTCGATATGAAGATGTCAAAGAACACAAAGGAGATGATGCGATACCGATGCGCCTAAAATTAAGTGACTTTTCATTTCCAGAACGATTTCGTGAAGAATTCAAACAAGCAGGCTCAGAAGAAACACCCGAAGACGATGAGGAAGAACCTGAAGATTTCGGTATCGACACGGATTCAGCTACATATAAATACGATACAGGCGAGTAGTTTTGCCGTATCTCTTATAAATCACAATAGGATAAAAAACATGAGCTAGTAGTGACGAGGACTCTTCCGATTTCTCCCTTTGACACCTCCAGAGACTACGGTGGATGGGCTAAGTGACTGTACAGGTAGTTGAGGCGAATGCCCGGGAATTGCCCCCCGAGTCGAGTCATTTTAAGGAGTTATCTTTATTTTGTATTTGGATATCAACGATTAAGGTTTCGAGGAGAGTTTAATTATACAATGTTTGATCCCGAGGAATTAGAGGAAATTCAATCATCATATGAACAATGGGAAGAGGAAACTTTGGATCCTACATTGGAGCGGTTTGGCGAGCGAAAAGATACATTTGAAACTGATACGGAAGGACACACCGTCAACCGATTATATACGCCGTCCGATATCGATGATATCGAATATACTCAAGATATTGGTTTCCCTGGAGAGAAACCGTATACTCGTGGCGTATATTCGACTATGTATCGAGGGCGGTTATGGACAATGCGACAATACGCAGGATTGGGCACTCCAGAAGAAACAAATGAACGATTTCAATATCTCCTTGATGAGGGACAAACCGGATTATCAATGGCGTTTGACCTCCCCACACAAATGGGACATGATTCAGATGCAGAGATGGCAGCAGGAGAGGTTGGTAAATCTGGTGTTGCGATTGATACCTTGGCCGATATGGAAACGGTTTTTGATGGCATTCCACTTGATGAAGTTTCTACGAGTATGACGATAAATGCCCCTGCGAGTGTTTTATTGGCGATGTATATTGCTGTCGGGGACAAACAAGGTGTCGATCGCAAGGAGTTACGAGGTACGATACAAAATGATATCATGAAAGAATATATAGCACGTAATCTCTACATTTATCCTCCTGAACCCTCGATGCGAATCATTACAGATATTTTCGAGTTTTGTGCCGATGAAACACCGAAATTCAATACAATATCGATTTCAGGATATCATATTCGAGAAGCGGGATCAACAGCTGCACAAGAAGTTGCATTTACTCTCGCGAATGGTATTGAATATATTCAGGCAGCTCTTGATGCAGGTTTAGCAGTTGATGACTTTGCACCGCAACTATCTTTTTTCTTTAATGCACATAATAATATCTTTGAAGAGGCCGCGAAGTTTCGGGCCGCCCGCCGAATGTGGGCGAAGATCATGGAAGATCGATTTGGAGCAGAAAAACCTGCATCGAAACAGTTGAAGTTTCATACCCAAACTGCTGGCTCAACATTAACTGCCCAACAAATAGAGAATAATATTGTTCGAGTTAGCTATCAAGCGCTTGCAGCCGTCCTCGGCGGTACCCAGAGCCTCCACACGAACGGCAAAGACGAAGCGTTATCGATCCCAACCGAACAAAGTGTCCGGACTGCGCTTCGAACGCAACAAATATTAGCATATGAAAGTGGGGCTGCTGACACTATTGACCCACTTGCTGGGAGTTATTATGTCGAAGATTTAACGAACAAGATTGAGTCAGATGCCTTTGATATTCTCGAGCAGATCGATCAACGGGGTGGGATGTTAGAAGCCGTTGACCAACAGTGGGTGCAGCGACAAATTCAGGATGTAGCCTATTCGCGGCAACAAGAGATCGAAAATAACGAGCGGATCGTAGTCGGGGTAAACCGATTTGAAGTTGATGAGGAACCCGAAATCGATATTGAAGAGGTTAGTGATGAGGAAGAACAGGCAAAAATTGACCAGCTCGATAAAATCAAACAACAACGCGATGACGAAGCTGTAGCGGCAAAACTTGCGTCTGTACGTGAAGCTGCCCAGGGAGACACAAACCTCATGCCCCACATTATTGATGCAGTGAAGGAATATGCAACAGTTGGCGAAATCTGTAATGAACTTCGAGATGTTTTTGGTGAATATCAGCCAGGCAGCGCTTTGTAATCGAAGCAACCAATGAAATTAGATCATATTGGCATTGCCACCAAAGATGCCACAGAATTAGCCGAAACGTATAGCCGACTATTCGATGATCTCGATATCGTTCACCATGAAGAATATAATGACATGCATGTCGTTTTCATCGAACTCGATACGGGGTATTTCGAGGTATTGGAACCGATAGACATGGACTCGCCTATCGGTTCATATTTAGCTGACAATGATCATCCGCTTCATCATGTTGCATTTGAAGTAGATGATATCGAGGCAGAACTTTCTCGCCTCCAGCATATGAATATTACTCTCTTAGATGAAACTCCAAGAGAGGGTGCATGGGGGCATACAATTGCCTTTATTCACCCATCTGAAACGGGACGTGTATTGACGGAGTTAGTTGAACACTGAAAGAAATTCACTCGCTGTAGCGTTTTGATTTTTACTCGATTTGTCGAAATGGCGAAGTACCTCGGGGGCAAGCCCCGAGGCATTCGGCCTGCTCCACCTGTAGATCAACGGGGATATAATAGTGAAGATATTAATCGATGTCCATTTTTGTATCATAGTCTAAATCCTAGATATGAATCGTCACCAAGAAATGAGAGCGCCTGAACAGCAAGGAATGCCAATTTTGGGCTTGGGAACATGGGAAAATACTGATCCCGATACCTGCCGTCGAAGTGTACAGACGGCACTCGAAATGGGGTACCGTCATATCGATACAGCACAAATTTATCGAAACGAAGAATATGTCGGCAACGGTATAGCGAATGCCACTGTTGATCGCGATGAAATTTTTCTTGCAACGAAGGTATGGAAAAGTAATTTAGCGTATCAGGATGTCTTAGAGTCAACTCAAGACAGTCTCGAACGACTTGATGTTGAATATATAGATTTATTGTATATTCATTGGCCTGCAGAAGCTTATGACCCTGATGAAACATTACAGGCATTAGCTGAATTGAAGGATCAAGGAGCGATCAAACATATAGGCGTGAGTAATTTTGAGATAACAAATTTAGAAACAGCCCGCGATATTCTCGGCGAGGATATATTTGCGAATCAGATTGAACTGCATCCGTATTTACCACAACCTGAACTCCGTGACTATTGTAACGAACATGATATTGAGGTTGTTGCCTATTCACCGCTTGCCAGAGGAGAGGTTCTAAGCGACGATACTATCCAAGAAATCGCCGTCAAACATGATGTATCTCCCGCTCAGGTGGCACTTGCGTGGATCCGAGATTTGGGCGTAACCGCGATTCCAAAAGCAAGTTCTGACGAGCATATCCGTGATAACTGGCAGAGTTTACAATGCAACCTTGATGAAACAGATAAATCTGCTATTAGTGACGATATACAAAAACGGACACGAAAGGTGGATCCTGACTGGGCTCCCTGGAGATGAGCGTTTATTTAATTCTTCAAATATCGGGTTTTGGGGCTGCATTTTGAAGCGCTGTTTCAGCAATATTCCCACCATAATCTGCACTCCTGGAAAGGGAATCAACGATTAATCCGATGTGTTGTGCATCCGATGTCTCGACGGTTTCTTCTCTCAGTTGTTCATCGATTTTCCGTGCATATTCATCGATTCGCTCATTGATCTCTCTACCTTCGTTACCGAGTTCGGTCGCCTCTGCAGAATCATCCTCAAAAAATGCATCCATTGAGATATTTATGGTATCATCAGCCTCTTGATAGAGGTCTAATAATCCATCAAGTACATCGTTTGGAATATTATCAATTTCGAGACTCAATTCGGCAATTTTCGCTGCGTGGTCTGCAATCCGTTCGAGTTGTCGAGCACAAGTATGATAATCAAAGCATGCTTCTCGAGACATTCCTAATTCACGGGCTGCTTTCGGCGACCGGAGCGTGCTTCGGAAAATACGCGAAACCATATACCACAGTCGGTCAACTTCATCATCACGGCCGATAACATCTTGGGCGAGATCATCATCGTGTTCAGATAAACTTGTCATTGCGTCTTCAAGCATAGATAACGCAATTAATCGCATCCGCCGCACGGCATTATGTATCGATAATTCGGATGAGTCAAGTAAATCCTGAATAACAACCCGCGTACTTGTTTCCTCAATTACTTCAAGGCCGACCAAGCTTTGTGCAGCTTCTCGAATAACCCGCCGTTGATAGGCGGAAATACGATCTGCCTCAAGATTAAGAATATCGAACCCGCTTACGTACATCGTCATAACGGCGCGTTTGAGTGATTCACCTTCCAAATCACTGATATCTAGGGAACCTTCGGTTTTTTCGTCTTGGGTTGGGGTTGATAAGAGGAGCGAATCCTTATCAGGAAAAAACGCTATTTCAGATCCAGCCTCTATATCATTTTGATTAGCCCATGATTTTGGTAAAGAAACAGTATATGTGGATCCACCTGTAACTTGGACTTTCCGTTGCTCCATATGTCCGGTAGTAGCTTTAATGGGAAAAATATATTCATTCTATATATTTAATTTATAACCTATCGTCACCGCTGATTCATGTGGTTTCCTTTTTTGATATTATTTGTATAAGAAAAATATACGGGTGATATATATCTTTGACTAGAATATAGATATTAACAATTCAATATTATCTTAGTCAGTATTCCTCAATAATTTTCTGTATATTATAGAAAAGAATATCTCAACAATTAACTCTGTAGCACTCCCGAGATGAGGTATGACGCAGTTTTCACACCGGGTAGAGCAGGTTTCAATAAGTGGTATTCGAGAAGTGTTCGAAGCTGCGGGGGAAGACGCAATTAATTTAGGACTTGGTCAGCCTGACTTTCCGACACCGACACACATCAAAAACGCTGCAGTTGAGGCAATTGAAAGTGGCCACGCTGATGGCTATACATCTAATCGAGGGACTCAAGGGCTTATAGAAGGCATTCAAGAAAAGCACGCCAGAGATAATGATATATCCGTTGGTGACAATGAAGTGATCGCCACTGCCGGTGGAAGTGAAGCACTACATTTAGCATTAGAGGCACATGTTGATGCCGGTGACGACGTTCTTATCCCGGATCCTGGATTCGTTTCATATGCGGCGCTCACGCATATCGCCGGTGGAAACCCAGTCCCAGTACCGCTAAACGATGATCTCACATTGTCACCAGCAACTGTTGAGGAATATATTACGGATAACACCGCAGCCTTTGTTGTGAATAGTCCAGCAAACCCGACAGGTGCCGTCCAAACTCCAACGGAAATGAAAGCGTTTGCGCGCATCGCTGATGACCATGATGTATTATGTTTGTCAGATGAGGTCTATGAACACATACTCTATGAAGGTGAACATCGATCACCGCTTGAATATGCAGATTCCGATAATGTCGTTGTCGTAAATGCGTGTTCAAAAACATATTCAATGACAGGGTGGCGCTTGGGCTGGGTTATCGCTAGTGAGGAACGTATAGAGCGGATGTTGCGGGTTCATCAATACATCCAAGCCTGTGCGAGTGCCCCAGCACAATACGCAGCTGAACGGGCACTCAAGGGCCCACAAGATTGTGTTGATGAAATGGTCGAAACGTTCGAACACCGACGAGATATCCTCCTTGATGGTCTAACGGATATGGGTCTCGATGTCCCGAAACCTGAAGGCGCCTTTTATGTTATGCCGTCAGTTCCCGATGGATGGGTCGACCAAGCTATTGAGGCAGGTGTCATCGTTGTCCCCGGTGATGCGTTTGGGGCTCGGGGCGAAGGGAAAGCAAGAATTTCGTATGCAAATGATACTGAAGAACTCAAGGAGGCTATCGAAATCTTGCGGAATGTTACCGCAAGGACCAACTAAAAGCGCCTATAAAACTGAATGTGGATAAAAACACACATATCTTTCGTACTCAATTTATTTCTTGGAATCACAAATAATGAAGGCTAGATCCAATAAAAGCTAGAGAGGAAGGTGCTGTCTCTCGTCCATGAGAGTATTGGATCGTGTTAAACTGACCTATGACTGATTATGCCTACGAAAACAATTACGTATTGCCCATATTGTGGGAAAACGCTTGCCGAGCAGGAAGTTAAGCATAAATATTGTAAAAATTGTGATAGGTACCTTTCCCAACAACCAGTTAATGCAGTTGAAGTATTAGTTGTCGCAGATGAGACTGTCCTCATGCAAAAACGCGCAACGGGACGATTTCCTGATACTTGGGGATTTCCAGGCGGGCATTTGCATGCAAATGAACCACCTTGGGAAGGGGCTGCCCGTGAATTAGAAGAAGAAACAGGATTACAAGTCGCTGTGACGGAACTATCGCTCTTCGATATTACGTATGACGTAAACGATGATGGCAGCCAGTATCTAGTAATTGGTTATATTGTTCCGGTATCAAAAACTAATGGATCCATAAATAGGCAATCGGATGAAACAATTGATTTGGAATATTGGTCGCCTTCAAATTTTCCTGACGACGAAAAGCTTTTCCATAAACGATACCGGCACCGGGCACGCCAAGCTACTAAGCATATCGATGAAATAGTGGATGTATCGATCCATTGTTCACGTGATCTACGCTCCACGTAATGGATTTTCAAAGGATAACCATAGAAAATACAGGAAGAATGTACACAGGAAGATTGTAAAGCGAATTCATATAATAATTCCACGTAAATGTTTAATACGCTATAACTCTGAAAATAAAAGGCAAATGGTGCTTTCTCGGCGCCAATCTGGGATCCAATATGAAATCACGGCGCTCCTGTCTCAAATCCATCCTGTGTTCATGTTGCCACCTCTTGCAACCGCGTTTTTCGGTGGAATTTTAGCTCCCGTATTTCATTGGCGGGTCGCAGTTGCTCATCTTGGCGCAATTTTCTTTGCCGTATATACAGCACATGTCAAGGATGGCTATATCGATTTTTATCAAAGAAACGAAGATGACTCACATCCGCTTACGAAAGTGGGGTGTCAAATCGCTCTTATCGGCGCCGCTATCGGCTTCAGCCTCTGTTTATTGGTTATATGGCTAATAAATGGAATCATCTCTGTCTTGATCACGTTCCCGACTTGGCTCATTGGATACTTGCATGCACCGCAATTGGATATGCATCCGGTCGGGGCAACCATGGGGTATCCAATCGGTGTCTTCCTTGCATTAGTTGGTGGATATTTTGTACAGGCCCAACAACTCAGGTTTCTACCCCTACTAATGGGTGGGATATTATTGTTGCTGCTATCCGGAATAAAAATTATTGATGATTCTCAGGACATCCGGTATGACGAATCGATCGCTAAACCAACTGTTGCTGTGATAGTTGGCAAACATCGAGCATGGCAACTTGCAAATTTACTGATGGTTCTGGCGTTTGTCTTGATTAGTGTCGGGGTTCTACTTGAGATTTTGTCTATCAGTAGTATTGTGGCGGTAATTGTATTTGGAATTGTATTATTATTAGCCAATCGACAAACAGCAGAGATTGCAACGATGTTGTTAATCCGTGGTGCATATGTGTTTCTTGCGATAATCCTCATAGCATACTGGTTTCACCCACTCGAATGAGATCGAGTATCAGCACAACAATATACGAAGGGAGCAAAATTAAGTATAGAAATAAACCATGGATTGGCCGGTAATCTTTATTGGTGCACTGATTGAAGCACTCATCGCTGTGGTTATTTTTTATAGAGGGCCGCCGGAGATTTTGTTGATATTTGTTATTCCTGTAATTGGGGTGGGATTGGGATTTTTCAGTCGGAATTTCGAGCATGAATACATGGAAGGAATTCTCGGAACTATATTTGGAGTGATCTTCACATTAATAGGTATCATCATAGGTTTTTGGACACTCGATATTCCACTACCGCCTGT
Source organism: Halobacteriaceae archaeon (assembly GCA_042218485.1). Taxonomy (GTDB): domain Archaea; phylum Halobacteriota; class Halobacteria; order Halobacteriales; family Halobacteriaceae; genus JBDGRB01. The sequence continues at coordinate 28,348 of JBDGRB010000147.1, forward strand.
AGTTCTTGCAAACCTCACTTACGCTGTGATAATTTATGGGTTAGCTGGGTTGATATTATTCATTCCTGTAATTGGGTTGATTGGTGCAATTTCAGCACTGTTCGGAGTGAGACTGCGGAAGTATATTTCCACTTGATGGTCCCAGGAAGATAGCAGTCAGTTTTCTTACAGGAGAATTGGTAGAGATGATTATTCGATGGAATTCGAAGCGAAAGTCAACTATGGATGACAAGAGAGATATTCAAGTTGCTGTGCTGACAATCTTGATCACATCGCCTTCCTCTAATGAATAATCATCAGGAATTTGCCGATTCGTTTTCGCATCAATTGCATGTAAATATCCATCGCCAATATCACTATGAATTGCATAGGCTAATTCTTTGGGTGTGGCACCGTTCGGTAGCAAAAACGCGTCGGGTAACATGTTATCGTCACTATCCGTCCAGTGCGTTTCGTCTTGAACTGGATACACGGTAATTTGATCCAATTCGGAATATACTGCCTCGTTCAGTGATGCTTGAACGCCTGTCCCATTCCATTTTGTAAGCAAATTGGCAAGTGATGCAAGCGTTTGCCGTTGGTCATCGGAGATATCATCGATGATGTCAAATTCATCATCACCTGGATCGTATGAAAGATAGCCTTGTTCAGTCCCTTTCCGCAATGCGAGTTCGCCCTGTGCAGTTGCTGGGATAACGTGTTTATCCAATTGAAGTAGCCGCTCGATATTTTCTTCAGGAGCAACATCAGCTTTATTTGCCACTATAACAATCGGCTTGGCTTTTGCTCGAAGATTTGCTGCAAGCCGCTGATAATCTGAATCACTCCACTCACGAGGATTTTCAGGATATTCGATTTCGCGAAGGGTTTCTTGGATTTGTGGTTGTGTTGCACCAAAACTACTAAGCAATTCCATCAAAGCATCATCGATATCAAAACTCGGTGACCGGGATTGCCGTTCAATTCCATCCCAATTCCGTTCGATAATATCTGCTAACCAATGATTCAGTTCATTTTGAATAAATTCAACTTCTTCTAACGGATCGTGAGTCCCTACTTCAACAGGTTCACCTTCGGTATTCGTACCACCGCTTGCATCAATAATATTTAAAATTGCATCAGCATTTGATAATTCATCGAGAAATTGATTTCCTAATCCTTTCCCCTTATGTGCACCTGGAACAAGTCCTGCTACATCTAATAATTCTATGGGCACATATCGTTTCCCATTATGACAGTTTTCACTATCACATCGTCTATCACGCTGAAGACATGGACATTCTGTCCGGACATGTGAAATCCCGCGATTGGCGTTTATGGTTGTAAATGGATAGTTCGCCATATCAACCTCAGACATCGTCGCAGCCGTATAGAAGGTAGATTTGCCCGCATTTGGCTTGCCAGCTAGCGCGATAGAAATCATTACCGATATTAAGACCCACAGTATCAAATTGCCTTACGGTTTTCATTTCCCCGCCCCAATTTTATACTAGATATTTTGATCTGATAGTAGTGAACGGCTTCGGAGTCAACCTCCAATGCATTCGGTCTGCTCTGTCTGTAGAAATATCATTCAACTACTTGCATTTCTCCCCGCGCCCGAATTACTCCTTCAACGGTCGCATCAGAATCAAGTTCGATGTGTTCCCCAGCCACATCCCCTTTTATTGTCGCCCCAGAGGCGATTTTCACCGTTCCATTTCGGGTTGTAACGTCTCCATGAACGATTGTCCCTTCATCAACTGACACATCAGACTGGGCACGTAAACTACCAAAAATATTGTTATCAGTGCCAACAGTAATACTGGTTGCTCGAATATTTCCGTGAATGCGACAGCTATCACCGATAATGGCAGGCGTCGAGACACGCCACGCATCATCGGAAACTTGGGCACCTCGAGGAATCGTCACAGGATCGGATTCAGTATCTGTCCCCATATTTTCAAGGATTTCTTCGGCTGTTTCTTCTTCGCCCAGTCGGAGTAACTGTGAGAGATAAATGAATAAGAAAACGATTGTCGGCATTGGATTCCGAATAACGATCCATCCATTTGCTTCAAAGCCTTCCTCAATTGTTACATCATCACCAATGTCAAGGTCACCAGCAACTACTAGCTCACCACCGACATGGACACGTTCCCCCAAATAAGCATCTTTTCCGACTAAGACATTATCATCAACTTCACACCACATATCTAACCGACAATCTTCATCTGCTTCGATATGTCCGCTAAATCGAACTCGCTCCCCCGCGATGACATTGCGACCGCGGACGCCAAATTCAATATTACTCTGTCCGCCGATAAGGATATCACCATCAGTCACTAAATCGTGTTCTTCAACCGTCGTTTCATCTGGTAACCGAAGTTCATCAAATGGATCCGATTCTAACACGCCTACTATTGAATGTTTCTCTGTAAAGATAAATCTCGCGGGTTTGTCTGGCCTCTGTATGACATTTAATTTTTATTCTTACAACGCCAATACTTACATATGACAACGTTAGCATTTGACGATGAGGGCGTTGATGTCGTATTTGAAGGGATTGAATTCCGACTTGAACGTGAATTGATCGAAGAAGCCCTCCAAACTGAATATACGAATGTAACTGATCATGAGGTGCTGAAGATTATTGAGAAGGACCCGCCATTGAATGGTGAACCGCGGCGAATAGGGGATATTATTCAATAATCCCTATCATTAAGTAACCTGATGGTAATTATTCGGATATGTCTACGTTGGATCTATTACGCCATGATAGTCTGCACTCGATGATCAGTGTGGGAATCGGGTATGGCCTATTGATGGTCGTTCTATTTGTATTGCTCTTTCTCATTCCGTATGGCGTCTTCCTCATTCTTTGAGATCGAATTCGTCTGGGCTCATCACGGGTATATACCGGGATCTATCAAAACAGAATAATCAATAGCCGATCAAGCAAAGGTAGACGAGATTTTCTCTGAATCGTCTTCTGCTTCGATTTTGTCTATGGCTTGATTAAAGTCATTCATCGAAACCTTTTGGCGGTCATTGCGGATTGCAAACATACCAGCTTCAGTACAGATAGCATTAATATCTGCGCCACTTGCATCATCAGTTTTGGTTGCAAGGTGATCGAAGTCAACATCGTCGCCAATATTCATGTCACGTGTATGTATTTGGAAGATTTTCTTCCGGCCTTCAAAGTTCGGCTTCGGTACTTCGATCAATCTATCGAACCGTCCTGGACGGAGGATAGCACGATCTAACATATCGAATCGATTTGTTGCGGCTATAATGCGGACTTCCCCGCGTTCTTCAAACCCATCCATTTCGGATAATAGTTGCATCATCGTCCGCTGGACCTCTGCATCGCCCGATGTCTTGGAGTCAGTCCGTTTCGATGCAATCGCATCGATTTCGTCAATGAAAAGAACGGATGGTTCGTGCTCGCGGGCGACTTGGAACATGTCCCGAACTAATTTCGCACCTTCGCCGATGAATTTATGGACGAGTTCAGAGCCAGCCATTTTGATAAAGGTTGCATCGGTTTGGTTGGCAACAGCTTTCGCCATCATTGTCTTACCGGTTCCTGGTGGTCCATGGAGGAGGACACCACTCGGAGGATCAATGCCTACTCGATCGAATAGATCGGGGTCCTTTAGCGGCATCTCGACGGTTTCTCGGACTTCGTTCAGTTCGTCTTCAAGCCCACCGATATCTTGATACGTTATGTCGGGACTTTCTTCAACCTGCATAACCCGGGCGCGCACATCGGTTTCGTCATCCAGTTGTGAAACGATCGAAAGCGAATTATTGACGGCAACTCGATCGCCTGGTTCTAGTTGTTCGCGTAACTCTTTGGTCACTTCAGTCAGGGCTTCTTGATTATTGCCGTGTTGTTTGATAATAACACCATCATCATTGATTTCCTGAATCGTCGCCACGAACAACGGTGATTGTTTTAATTTCTTATTTTCGTGATTCAGTCGCTCAAGCTTTTGTTGGTATTTGTTGTTTTCTGCGTTTGCATCGAGTAATTCGTCCCGCATTTCTTCGTTCTGCTCTTCAAGGACGTTTATTCGTTCCTCTAAAGCGTCGATCTTTTCTTGTTGGGAATCATCGTCCTCGTAGGGAAGATCAACGTCATCAGCCGTTTCTGTCATCATTAAACGATAGGAGATAGTCTCATAAATGACTTCGGGTAAAATAACAGATTATTTATTTAAAATATTATGTAAAATTCGGAGCGTTTCGAGACCAATACCGTAGAGCCATGCTTGGCCCCGACCAAAAAGAGAAGAACATAACCACCCCCCATCACTTCTTGGCATTCAGAGCGCCTTTTGGGGCATTGCCATTCTCAAGTCGTTTCGTGAGATCATCGGTAAGTACGTATATATCATCAGTCAGCCCCGGTTCTGCTAATGGGTATGAACCATTCATGCGGTCTGGCGTGTCTGGTGCGCTTGGAAATCCATTCGGGGGTGTGAAGTCCCCAAACGGATCCGTTGGTGAGCAGTTATATCGATCATAGAATTCCTGATAGCGAGTATAATATTGTTCTGTTTCTTCAGGAGGATATTCGATCAACTCTCCCCATCCCTTTTGAATGAACAACCACGTTGCTTGAATGTGTGTAATTTCCCGGGCCTGCGCTTCAGGATATCCTTCATGGGAGGCGCGGACATACACATCGAGGGCTGTATCAAAGAGGGTGTCGAGAAATTGCTTTCGAGCAGTTGCGTGTTGTTCGCTATGTTCGATGAAGTATTTGACGTGTAAATTAATGATATACCAACGGATAAGTCGCGATAGAAGTGGGATATTATGGGTCAAGATGATTTGAGTCAGATAGTCTTTCCAGGTTTGGTATAATCGCATAGATGCAAGTAATCTATCCGATTTGAAGGCATTATTGGCCAGATTGTCTGATCTCTATTGACAATGAATTCCATAATGGAATTGGGTCCACGCAGGTCTGATATTTGAGGTTTGATTATCGATAGCATTTTGACTACTCTGGAGTTTTGTCATTATATGAATGGTATCTTAGACCATACGATGATGCGTGTCGAAGACCTAGAGGCGTCACTTGACTGGTACACTGGACATCTCGATTACGAAGAAAAAGGTCGGTGGGAAGCAGATACATTCACAAATGTTTTCCTCGGTCCAGAAAATACAGATGAGGAATCAGCGTTATTGGAACTCACCTATAATCACGATAATCGAACATATGACTTGGGCGATGCGTGGGGACATATTGCTGTTCGGGTTCGTGATGTCTATGCGGCCTACGAACAACTGATGAGCGAGGGCGTTAGTGACTATCGCGATCCGGATTCCTGTGGGGGCCACTACGCATTTGTAAAGGATCCCGACGGCCACGAAATCGAATTAGTCGAGCGTGACGTTGGTACCAAATGGAGCCTCGATCATACAATGATTCGGGTAGAAAGTGCCACTGAGGCACTTGGTTATTATGTCCGTACATTCGAATATGATGAAGTAGGCCGCTGGGAAGCAGATACATTTGCGAATTATTTCGTTGAACCAAGTGATGCCAGTGACGAAGCGATGGCGCTTGAGTTGACCTATAATTACGATGGGCGATCATACACGATGGGCGATGGGTGGGGACATATTGCAGTCCGTGTTGAAGACCTAGAAGATGCTTGGGAAACACTCATGGAGCGAGAATCAACTGATTACCGGGATCCGGCAAGCTGTGATTATAATTATGCGTTTACGAAAGATCCCGATGGACATGAAATTGAACTTGTGACTCGGAGTTAATCTTCATATTGATCAATTAGTTCAGGTGGTGCATCGCCAAACATTTTGAGGGCCTGGGCTTCGATATGGTGGAGCAATCCTGGTATGATGAGAATATGGAGTGGCCCACCAATATCGTAGTCGGATAGATTCTCAAGCGTGTCAGCAACCACGACGGGGTCCGCACTGCCTGCCCGTGCAACGATAACACCTAATCCGTCTTCCAAATGTGGTTCAAGCATGGTTGCCGCCTTGGGTCCGGACAAATATCGATCATCTTTGGCATCAATATCCAGGTAAACGAGCGTGTGGAGATTGCGTGCTTTGTTCGCCTCTATCGTCTCTATAACACTCGATGGCACCTCACGATCAGTTGTATCGGGAAACGGGAGAGTTGTTGCCTTGCCAAATCGATAATTTTGAAGGCCTGTCAGTCCACAACTGGCAGCTTGAGCCGATTGGCCATGGATTATTTGCGTCTCGATATCACGTTCAGCAGCTCGTAGGCGGAGATCTGTATGTGTTGTCGATACCATAGGGTCACCAGCAGTCAGAAAACAAACCTTCCCTTCAGTTGCTAAATCAAGCATCTCGCCAGGGTCTTGTTCGACACCTTCACGATCTCGGACGACAATTTCTACATTATGATATTCTTCGAGGTCCTCGACTGTCGTTCCTGTAAGCGTTGATGTATAAAATTCTGCAAAGACATGATCGGCCGTCTGTATTGCGTTTTTCCCAGCTATAGTAATAGATTCCTCATTATAGAGCCCGAGACCCACAAACGTAAGCATATTTGCACCATTAGCGTACGTGATAAAAAAGTTATACGTTCGTTCAACTGAGGCTGATATCGATATCCTCAATATTCCATAGCTGGTTATATGTCGTAGATGCAGGTTACATGTGCGCGGGTTCCCCGCGAAAAAGGGGAAGCTGTTCGTCAACAAATAGCAGCCCAGGGTAACCTCAATACGGACTATCAAATCACCAGTGAAGATGAGTGGGTGTTTATCCCGATCGATGAGGTCGAATCATTCCAATTAGAATATCCGATCGTTACCAAAGATATCGATCCCCGCGAAACCCAAACGTTACCGGCTGACATTTTGGGATTTGAGCCTTCCTATGAGCGATTAGGAGATATCGTTATTATTGATGAGGAAGATCCAGATCAAGCGAATCAAATCGCTTCTGCTGTGATGGAATCTTCGATCCCCGCAAAAACCGTTGTAAATCGACAATCAAAAATCAAGGGTAAAATCCGCACCCGTGATTGGGAAATAATCAAAGGCAATGGAACTGAAACGGTACACCGGGAATATGGGCATACATATAAACTTGATATTTCGGAAGTCTATTTTTCCCCTCGGTTAGCCACCGAGCGCCACCGAGTCGTCACTCAAGTAGAGCCCAATGAACGTATAATGGATATGTTTGCGGGTGTTGGACCGTTCGTAATCCCCTGTGCAAAGCGGGGGAAGCATGCCGTTGGCGTGGATATCAATGCAACGGCCATCGACTATCTTCGGGAGAATGCTGAGATAAATTCCGTTACCTCAGCTGTAACCGCGATCCATGGTGATGTACGCGATTTACCCCCAGACTATGATAATTGGGCCCACCGCATTATTATGAATTTACCACACTCGGCTGATGAATATCTTTCAACGGCATACCAACTTGCAGCAGAGGAGTGTATTATTCATTATTATGATATTCAACCCGAAGCCGCTCCATTTGAAGAAAGTATTCAAACGATCAAGGATGCACTAAGTGACCGCTACTCAATATCTGTTACCGATAAACGGATCGTTCGATCCTATTCCCCCACCGAGGTAAATGTTTGTTTAGATGTTCAAATTCAAACGGCGTGATCAGTAATCCATAAGCCTTATTCTGATCATTCCGGTATATTCAACTCGTGCCGGTGTAGCTCAGCTGGGAGAGCGAATCCTTCGTAAGGATTAGGTCGAGGG
>JBDGRB010000071.1:0-31204 GCA_042218485.1 Halobacteriaceae archaeon
TTTAGCTCGGTTTTCATCCTTTATTGAATTTTTGTATTTGATATTGTCTAATGTATCTTTCAGTGCAGTTGACATTTTAGGTAACCACATTACCTTATTGCCATCACGAACTGCAAGACCCTTGTCTACGAGGTCATTAACAATTTTCTCACAGTTTTCGATGTCTAATCGTTCCTCTAAAGTGGATATTGATGTTTTCTTGTTGCTATATTGATCGTGCTCGATATGTTGATTTTTTAAGAAACTGTAGACTTTATTCTGCGAATCTGATAGATGTTTTAAAACTAATCTCCTAGGATTTTCATTAGAGATACTAATTTGTGATGGGGAATTGCTCTTCATGTATCCGTCTATATTTCATTTTATTCTCCCAACATTTGCATGGTTTTTCACCCAAAATATAGAGGGGGATTTTATATCGATACTATTTCCATCGGATAATGACAAACCCCGATAGAGTCTATCGAGTAGCTCCGAAGGGTCTGATATGAGAAGTCTAACTTTTGTTGTGTTATTCTTCCGATCCCTAGCCCATGTTGGTTTTTCTCATTGTAACTCTTGCAGGCTACGTTTCTGTCCTCAAGGAGCGACCCTTCGGGAGCGAGGAGCGCAGTCGGGCGGGCAGGAGCCGACAATCATCAATATTACATAATGTCAGAATCACATTGAACATCGTGTCGGACGACTACCACCGCCGAACCGCCATCATACACTTATCGGACCCCCCACCGACTAAGCACCCCGTCGGGATACCATCGAGGAGTGGAAACAGGGATGCCAGATTGCCGTGAACAAGGCCTGGGAGCGGTGTCACTATCAATCCGATCTCCAAGACCTCGCCTAGATGACGTACAGTAGAACGCGAATCTCGACAGTCAACACGCCATCCCCGCGTGCCACCAAGCCGCCGAAAACATCAAGTCCTGCATCTCTCGCCGGCAAGCCGGGCAGACGTCTCGTGATGCACGGGCAACCAGTCAACTGGCCCTCAAGGCAGAGACGTTGAACGTGAAGGGCGAATACACGCCTACCGAGTTACTGGGTAGAATAGGGGGGTCCACTGCCAAGCCTCGGGGCGTGACCCCAAGCTGTTAACATAGCTAAAGTATAGTTTGAGACAACAAATTTTCCTCAACTGAAACTTCCTCACCCGAAAGAATCAGTGATATAGTTGGAGAAGTGAACGAAGGAACATTATTGTACAGTCAATGATTGATGATCGTAATACAGATAACCCTTCCTTGGGACACCTTCTCTGCAATAAAGGACGGGGTTTTGCCCCCGCTCAACCGGACAATTCGATTTCGAGTCAAAACCGTCCGAATTTCTATTGAATACGTATTCAAACACCCAAATAATCAGGGTCAACTGTTTTACAAGTATGTCGAGTTTTCTTATTTATGTGTGACCTAATCGAAGACATCCCATCACAACTTTCAGGCGGATATTATGATGGAGCTAAGTTAATCGGTCTACTTGAGGATAGTCTTGATGTAGAATATTATCATCCCACCAATCATAGTATTATAGAATATACCTTTGATCCTGAAAATAAACGTTTAGATGGTGACATCCATCCAGAAGAATCGTTACGAGAATCACAAACAGTTAGCGATCATATACAGAACATGATAGCTAATAAGGATGGATATGCAGCTCTTTCCGATTGGGCGAGAAATCGGTTAGAAAATTCGGAAAGATGAAAAATAATGTATTAAACTATTTTCCATTGACAAAAATGAACTACTATCGTTCTTCAAATAGATCGGACAGATATATCAAGTTAGACTCTGATGCGATTGCAAGGACAAATATTCCGCCGTCAACTTGGGAGAAATAGTATGCTTCAAAATTTTCATCTTTTTTATATTGCTATCTTTATTGTCATGGGCTTTCAATTGTTAATTGTATGGTGATAGGCGTTCGAATTGAGATCAGTGTTCGAGCACCACAAATGTGTTATATTCTCAACAAAACACAGGATTCGGGTATTTCTATTTCTTCAGTATCCCGAAGTGCAGCCGGCGATACACTTATTGAAGATGTAATCACTACTGAGAATATTCCGATCGCTGATGATGGTAACCCAGAAATAATTACTTTTGACAATAAGCACATCTATCGCTTCTCTCGAGACCGAACTGAAGATTGTCCATGTAATCGAGTTGAACGACATGGATGTCCGGTGAATGATGTCAATATTCGTGATAATGAGGTTTGGATTCTATTTTATGCTAAATCACTGGAGATGGCTCGTGCGGTAATAAAAGACTTAAATGACACTTATCCCTCAGTAACTGTTCGTCGCATCACTCAATCTTCGAATGAATCAGAAAGCGATTTTGTATTTATCGACCGTAGCATCTTTACAGATCGACAAATAGAAGTCCTCCGTGCCGCGTATGAAAAGGGCTACTTTGCGCATCCCCGGGAGGCCAATGCTCACGATGTAGCGGAAGCCCTCGAAATCTCGACCTCGACATTTATTGAGCATTTAGCTAGAGCTCAACAAAAATTAACTAAAGAATTCTTTCTGGAGTGATAGTTAAATCATTTGTCAACAACCTTGCCCTGCTTCGCAGGGGACGTTTGCCCGCTCGCACGTTGAGGGCGGGCTTGTCCGTGTCTTCTCCCTCGACCGCTGTATTGTTCTATACTTCTTGGGCGGTCGCACCACACTCGGGGGCATCGTCGCAGATTTCGGGGGCACGTTGACCGTGCCCATCCATCCGAACAACTGTTGACTCGGATGGACGTGTGTTTGTGTAGTTTCCGAAGTCCAATTCGTGGCCGGTTTCCTCCCCGACCTACTGGGTTGATTGTTCGTTTTTACGGACTGCGCTATTCGTTGAGGACGGGGACTCTCCCTGCAAAAGTTGCAAACTCATCTATAGTTAAGTTATGAAGCCCTCTTTCCTATCATCTGTAGAGATATCATTACTAGAAAAACTAAGTCGGTTAAAGGAGAAGTATTTGTTGTATAATAAATTCCCTCAATATAATGGCTGAGAATTCTTCAAATTGGATGATGATCATGCAATATGGCTCTCCAAGGGGGCAAACTCTCACGCAGAGAAGTGGTGTTCTATACTGGTCTTGTTATTTTGCTTAATGCTATTCTTGGAGCAGAAATTGATATTGCTCTCAACTACACCTCTCCGTATAATTTTCTCACCCCAGGCGCGATTATTAGTCTGATTCCATTATTCATTTATATGTATATATTATTCGTTCCATCATTCGACAAAGTACTGTAACTTGTGAAGTATCCCACCATGGTAACGCGGGAAATCGCGCTGCTTTCTATCTGGAATCATAATTCTTCCCATTATTAACTTCACCTGAAAAATTTTCAAAGCCCCATATCAAAAAAAATTATATTACTGATGTAAGGTCTTCATTTTAGCAAATCACCAAATAGTTTCGTCTGCGCCGCGGCTAGATGTTCTCGAAATGTCGATGGGTTGATATCTAGTTCATTGGCTATCTCAGACGCATTTGCTTTGCGTGGCCGATCAAAATATCCCATGTCATATGCAGTCTCCAGAATTTCGCATTGACGACTCGTTAGTTTACTTCGGTCAACAAGTACACTATCCCTCGTTTGTTCTGTTGCCGTAGACCGAATAAATCGCTTTATATTGATACTGGGAAATCTCTCTCGAAGTTCATTTATAATTTCTCGAAGTTCCTCGTAATCGGCGGCATGAAAAACAATCGTCAATTTATCCTCCGTTGCCACATACCGAGCAATCGGACAGGCAAATTTCCCTAAGCATTCACACGGACAACTGATATTCCCCTCGTGGGCAAGACGATAACGATATGTACTATTATATGCAAACACAGGTGTCATATCCAATTCTTCATCTGTTGCAGATTTAACCGTGAACTCAGTAACGTTATAGTTGGCTTCATCCGTCGTGACGCTGGCATCCATCGATTCAATCGGTGATTCTACTGTATTAGCTACTGTAGTTATTGGACAGACATCCGAGGATTCAAACTCGATCGTCGCTCGAATTCCCTCCGGCATATCCATATAAACAAATTCACTAAAATGACTTTATATTATTGCCACTACTATGACTTTATATTATTGCCACTACTTTGGTGCAAATTCATCTGCAAATGAGGGAGATGTACCGAGAAAATGATTTTCCTCTTTCCGTAAGCTCATCTATTGACCGTCACTTGCCGACCATTGATTTCATCTGGATCAAGTTGATAGAGCAAAACATTCAATTCTTCTTTTGACATCCCCCAAATTTCGAACAGCGGTCGTTTTGCCTCCCCATATTGTTCAATGTGTTCAGAAGTCAATTGGTCTTCTGTGACCTCATTGAGGGTGCCAACTGCAATCACACTATAGTACGTTTCTGATTCACTGGAATATATTACCAGTCGTGATTTCGGAGAAGTTGATAAAAATTTTCGTTTTTCGCTCTCAGGATTCGAAACTAATCGCAGATAAAACAGTCTGTTCGTCGAATCATATCCATACGAGATCGGTATCGAATATGGCTTGTTTTCTCGAGCAAGTGATAATACGCCCGTTTCCTGCCGGCTGAGAAAGTTATCAATTTCTTCGTCGGTCAATTCTGTTTCTTCATCTAAAGCCATTCATATCTATTTATCTGTGAGACAATGTAAATTAATTTTTATGTTGATATATAAAGGTCTATCGACGGTTTGAGGTAAATGTCTAGTGGGTCTCCCCAGAGGGGAAGCCGACAGAACCATTAAACGAGAAATATTCGCATGCTGGCGTACTGTTAGTGACTCACCAAGACGGGTTACCGCCGTTCATTTACTGCTGAATACGCCATGATGTGGAATCCGCCTACCCTCTCCTCCAACCACTACGGCAGGTCCGACGTATATTCTCACATCTTGGTGAGGCAGCAGATATCCACGGACACCAGTGGGTATTCGAATGTTCCTTTCATCCGGTCTGCGGAGGGCGATCAGAATTATATTCCTCCGTAGCCGTTCGTCTACTTATCGAGTATTCCAAAAAATGGTGATCCCTCGGGTTTGATCCTAAGGGATTTCACTACAGAATGCCCTGTAATTTTCATAATCCGATAAAAAGAGTGTTTTTAATTAGGTCATTGCCCTAACTTGTATATAATGAATGGAAATACGAATGAAGAGTATACATTCGTATGTCCTGAATGCGATGAAACCTTGATGGTAAATAACTCTATGAAGGAAGCACTTATCTCAAAAGGTTGTGTGATTTGTGGGGCCGAGGTTTCTGCTAAAGCGTTTCGAAGAGGAGAAAATAGTCATTCTTAGTCTATATTTTCCGAAGAATATCCCTTGTCAATTTTCATGGCATACTATCTACATGGAGAGCAGGGCAAGATTTCAGGGTAATTCGTTTTTCTTTTCATTAAAGGAATCTGAAATTCTAATCATTTATCCCTGAGTGTCTGCACAAACGCACGGCGGATCACAGTCAATAGCACGTAAGTCTCATATTTCTGTGTACGACAGTGTTCACAGGGTTCCATGCCTGTAGTTATCTTGTCAATCGTCTCGTCATATTCCTCTGTTAATATTTGTAATATTTCGGTAATTTCTGGCTGGATACCTTCAATCATAGCCTCAATATCACCGGTAGCCGACTCTGGAAGCGAATATGAAAGGACAATTGTATTCGCACGGTAATATTTCGTTGTACCACCTCGCCCCTCTTCAAATCGAACAACATCTACTAAACCGGCATCACGTAATTCGTTTATGTGATGACGAATAGTATTTTCTCGCCGCTCAAATCCACGATTCCTTATACGGTCATGGACTTGGCCAGCAGTCAACGATTCTTTATCGAGAATGTCCAGTATCATCGCTCGCATTGGCTCATCGATTGCATCCGAAACACGGGTATCCCGAATGGCGATATCTCTCAATTGATGATCCTTATCTGTTGCGTTCATACATAAAATGAGGAGTGCGCAGTGGTTAAATGCAATCGTTGCTGTGGGAGTAACATACTCCTTCGCCGATGCCTCTGTCGGTGGCCTCTGGAATGTCATGATACATATCAGAATGCTACCACGGTGTTGTCGTTTGAAGAAGGCTGTTCGCAGATTCCTCTCCAACCGTGAATCGACAGGCCACCTGCAACGGCCCCATGTCCGGAGCAGGTCGGCAGCCTATCCGTTTCACAGCTCTCGACTGAACTTGAGGACTATTGTACTAGCATTTGCAACTGCAAAGTAACGCTCTGGGTTTCCCAATGTATGAAGTCTGGGGGTCCACCTTGCTCTTTTATGATCTTGGTCAATCGATAGGTCATGAAAGCCCTAGACGAACCATGTAATCATTAAAACGATATATTTAACTATTCAAACATATCATTTAAATAATACTTTAGTGAGTACAGGTACTATATATCCATGTAATGAGCGAAACAACCCAACTTCGCGTATTAGACTTTGACTGTCCAAGCTGTGCAAGTACTATAGAAGATGCCCTTTCGAATATCGATGGTGTCGAAACGGTTGAGGTTCACTATACGACCGGTCGTATCGAAATCGAGTACGACACAAATCGTGTGGATCCTGATATGTTCAAGTCCACAATCGAAAATCACGGGTATTCACCGCAACCTGCCTAAAAACCAATGAATATACAGCCAATAAAGAAGTACTATCGACGGCACCGCAAGGCCATTATTGTTGTCGTAAGTGGCTTGTTATATGGTAGTGGTTGGATCCTTGGATCCATCAGCAAATTCCATGGCATTAGTGCCGGTGTTTTACTCTTCGCAGCCTTCATCGGAGGATATGATATCGCAAAAACTGCCTACTATGAAATCAAAAATCACACCTTCGGTATCAAAACCTTAGTCACATTAGCCGCCATTGGTGCCATTGGTATCGGCGCATACTGGGAGGCTGCCGCGGTTGTTTTCCTATTCTCACTGGGGTCTTATCTTGAGGGTCGGACAATGCGAAAAACTCGAAATGCTCTTGAAGAATTGCTTGAAATGACCCCCGATACGGCAATTGTTCGGCGGGATGGCGAACAACAGGAAGTGCCAGCTCGTGAAGTTCAGGACGGTGAGGTAGTTATAGTCAAACCTGGTGAAAAAATTCCCGTTGACGGGTTTGTTGTCGGGGGTACAAGCGCGGTCAATCAAGCACCAGTTACCGGCGAAAGTACACCAGTGCACAAGACTGACGGTGATGAGGTCTATGCAGGAACGATTAATCAAGAGGGAGCCCTCGAAATTCGCACAACCGGTACGGGGTCCGATACAACATTACAGCGAATCATCCAGCGTGTAGAGGAAGCCCAAGAAGCTCAGTCTCCAACCGAGCGATTACTTGATCGGTTTACCAAGTTTTATACTCCAGGTGTAATCATTCTGGCCATTGGTGCATATATCCTGACCCAGAATCCAATTTTGTCTCTGACGCTTTTGGTAATTGGTTGTCCTGGCGCACTTGTTATTGGCCCTCCGGTGAGTATCGTTTCCGCTATCGGCAATGCTGCACGGTCTGGCGTGCTCATGAAGGGCGGCGAACATCTCGAACAGGCAGGTAAAATTGATCTAATTGCCTTTGACAAGACAGGGACACTTACTAAAGGTGACATAACTGTCGCCGATGTTGCAGGCTTTGGATTTGATCGCAATAAGGTATTGCAATTGGGTGCTATTGCTGAAAAGCAAAGCGAACATCATCTTGCTGATGCAATTGTCGAAGCAGCTCATAACCCTTCATCGACTGTCACGGATGGTGGCATGTCGGCGGCTTCAGCGAGTGACGTTGCTCATTCTGATTCCGACACTTCAGAGCCATCGATACCGAATCCAACGGATTTCGATGTCATCGCTGGAAAGGGCGTTATCGCCCACCATGATGGCCAGGAAATCATTGTTGGAAATCAATCACTCCTTGAGGAACGGGAGATCGATATTCCGGAACATGTCAGTGAATATGTTCATACTCGAGAAGATCGTGGTGAAACTGCTGTTCACGTGGTTGTAGATGGGGCTATTATAGGTGTAATTGCTCTCCGTGATGAACTACGGGAGGGTGCATCAGATGTTGTTGCCGCCCTTCACGATGAAGGCATCGAGACAGTAATGCTTACTGGTGATAATGATCGAACGGCTAGAGCAGTGGCTGAGGAGGTTGGTATTGATGAGTACCGTTCCGAACTCCTCCCAGAAACAAAACAGACTGCTATTGCGGATTTTCAACAAAAGGGGTATATCGTAGGGATGGTTGGTGATGGCATCAATGACGCACCGTCGCTGGCAACGGCTGATATCGGTATTGCTATGGGCGCAGCAGGCACCGATACTGCGATCGAAACTGCCGATATGGCACTCATGGCAGACGACCTACAACGGATTCCATACGCAGTTACACTCAGCAAGGCAACTCGATGGAATATCTCTGAGAATGTAGGGTTAGCTATTCTGACAGTTAGTCTGTTACTTATCGGCGTTCTCACTAGTTATGTCACGCTTGCGGTAGGCATGCTTGCGCATGAAGCAAGTGTCCTTGCAGTAATTCTAAATGGAATGCGACTATTGCGCTATTAATGAATTTTGGATCTAATTATTCTCTCGAATTTTCCTTTGATATCAAATTCGACACATAGCCAATCCCCAAGACCATGTTACAATGCTGTTACGGGGACCCGTCTGGGTCGTCGATCATGCCCGTGGATAACTGGGTGCTTGACAATCTAAATCTATGTGAGACACATCAAGAACACTTATAGGAACGATCGCATGTCGAAGCTTATTTCATAGAGGTAAAGACAGAACGTAGTGGTGCGATACTCGGTTCCCCTATTAGAGTTTGTGGCAATCTTTCGACTGCTAGGCGAAAGCTTTCGCGCGTTTCATAATGCTACGCCATTGTCACCACTTTCTCAGATGTCGGGTGTTAAAGAGGGGTAAATCTAGGTGAGGTGGAATCCTGATTGGTTTAACAGATTTATAACATTAGCCGAACATCTGGCGCATGATGGGATGCATTTCCATCAATTGCTCTTCTGCGATTTCCTCATAGAGTTTGTATGTAATCGAAATTGCCAATAGTAATCCTGTGCCTGAGACTCCGCCGATCGTCCCGAGCATATTTGCTAGGACAGCGAGGAAACCAACAAGTGCACCCCCGAGCACGGTAACTTGGGGAATATATCGTTCCATGACCTTTTCAATTACACCGATATTTTTCCGGAAGCCTGGGATTTGCATGCCTGAATTTTTGATTTGACGAGCGGTTGCTTCAGGTCCCATATTTGCTGTCTCGACCCAAAATACTGCGAAGATTGCGCCTCCAATGATCATGAATGTCAAATCGATTGCGACTCGTGTAAGTACAGGGACTGGATTCGCCCCAGTCAACCACCACATCCAATCTGTGGGGCTCTGAATGGGATTGAGATAATACATCAGCCCCGATACAGGTTGCCCGTTTGAATATACGCCCAGCCAGTTTGGTAAGTTATAGGAAGAGGCAAGTAATCGTCCAAGAAATTGAATATTTGCCTGTAACGCCCGGACAAGAATCATTGGCAACACACTAGCATAAATGAGTTTCACCGGAAAGCGTCCCCGAGCTCCTTTAACTTGGGAGTGCGAAAGCGGGATTTCGACCCGAACACTTTCAGCATAGACGACGATGACGAAAATAATGATAGTTGTTAAGAGTGCGATAATTCTCCCGCGTCCAAAGAGGAGAATTTCTATTCCAGCCGAACTCAATACCGGCGGTGTTTGGATATTTCCAAGGATCATATTGATCCACCAGGGCAGGAATCCAAGTCCTCCCCCACCGCCCCAATAGAACAATCCGGCAATGAGACTTTGACTGACGCCAGCAACAATGAATAACCCAACACCGGACCCGACGCCCCATTTACTCACTACCTCATCCATATATAATACGAGAATGCCACCAATCGCAATCTGAATGAAAATGATTACATTTACACCAAATGTTCCAACCCCCAACGCTTGGCCAATTTTGGCACTCGCCGGAAGGAAGCCACCCAAAAACACCATGGGTAATCCCGTTAATGCTATCATAACGAGGACTAATACCTTCTGGAGTCCTTGGTAAATCTGTTGGTCACGGGGGTCGTTCGTATCGAGGCCAAGCAAGTCTGCCCCGCTCAGCAATTGCAAGACAATACTTGCGGTCACAATCGGCCCGATCCCGAGTTGCATTAAGGATCCTTGCTGTGCCGCTAACAGCGCTTGGAATTGACCGTACAAATCGCCCGCCGATCCTGCGAGACCAAAGAGGGTAATATTCGTTAAGAAAAAATACAGCATGAGGACGCCGGTCGTCCACATCAGTTTCCGTTTAAACGGAACGTGTCCCTCTGGCCGACGGACCGACGGCATCCGCGTTACAACAGGTTCGATTGCTTCCTTCCAGCCCATTGGTTTATTCCTCCGTGGTATCTGAAGTTATAGTTTCGCCACCTTCCGCTTGTATTTTTTCTTTGGCATTTTCGGAGAAATCATCGGCGACAACCTCTAATTGATGGCGGACCTGACCACCACCTAACACTTTAACACCATCAACTTCGTGCCCATCTTCGACGATATCACGGACATCAACACGATATCCAAATTCTGTTTCTTCGGCGTCTCCCTCAGCTGCATAGATGACGATATTTTCATCTATTTCTCGAATATCGATTTCTTTGATATTCGATTTCGCTTTTTCGGGGCGCTTAAATCCATATTTGCCGAGGGGATCATGATTATGAAATTCATGTTTATCCCGACCTGCATCGCCACGGCCGCCACGATTTCCGCCACCTCGACGGTTTTTCCCCGATCCACCACCATGCGTTCGTGAACCTCGTTGTCGTCGTTTTTTATTTGTCATAGCTATCGCATCGATTGAAGTAACGCATCTATTTGTTCTGTACTGTGCTTGCCAAGTTGGCCACCATTCTGTTTGGGCTGTTTGATCCCATCATGCCCGCCACGTGGTGGGTGAAGCCGTAAAACGGGCGATATTCCGACTTCGGAAAGCGTCGTTTCTTCGTTTTTCAACGCTGTAGCTAACTCTTCGACATCGGCATATTCCGTATTTTCGTCTACCCAATCATCATCGACATCACCACTTTGATTTGCGGGCTCGCCTCGCTGTCTGAGTAGCATTGCGATCGTCTCAACGCTTGGTTCCCCATAGGCTACGAAGTCATTTACCTTTGCAATCATTCCTTCATACGTCTCCGTTTCCGGAATGAATGTACAGTGGTTAACATTATTGAGGTTGAGCATTGCTAATGTATCTTCAACAGTCGACTGCATGTTGACTTCGCCACGGATTTGTACAACCGCCTGCATTATTCGGTCACCTCAGCTCGTTGTTGACCACTTCTGGCTCGTGCGGAATTTTCTAAGGCATTGAACGTGGCTTTCGCTAAGTTCATTGTCGTTCGCGTGGATCCATAGCTTTTCGTCCAAGCATCCTCGATGCCTGCTAGCTCAAGGATCTTCCGGACATCTTCGGCAGCTGCCAAACCGAGGCCCAGTGGTGCAGGTTTTAATTCGACTTCTACACTTCCAGCTTTGCCCTTCGTGTATCGGGCTAGAGAATGTGGTTCTTCCGACCGATCTTCCCAAGAGCCACTGCCTCGTTCAACTTTGATAATATTCAGTTTTGCAACTTGGATAGCCTTCTGAATCGCGCCACCGACTTGGTCATCACGCCCTTCAGCGTATCCGATATATCCATCGTGATTTCCGACTGCAACTGCAACCCTGAATTTGACACGCCGACCGGAATCTGTCATCCGTTGTACCATATTTATATCTAACACCTCATCGGTCAAGTCGGGAAGCAGTTGGCTTACGATCTCCGGCTCCTTCATCGGCAATCCAGAGTCGATTGCTTCTTCCATCGAGTCTATTTCACCACTCTGTACCTTTCGTCCCAATCGTGTTTGGGGTTGCCACCCCTCATCGGAATAATCGTTAGCACTCATTCGTAATCCTCCTGTATAGTTTCGAAGATCGCATCAAAATGCTCGGGAAGTGTCGTTGCATCGAAGTCCCCACTATAGAGGTCGTCGTCTTTTTGTTCTGCATACTCGGCGATATGTTCTCCTCGTGTCCGACTCCAATCTGCAAACACCGATTCGTTGTGCGGAACTTGCAGACCGGCATCGATTGCTCCTTCCTGAATCGTAAATACCTTAGACCCAGGCGTCGGCGAATTAAGGCCAATATCCAACACCGCGTTGTCAAATCCAGCGTCCAATGCCCGTTTGCCAGCTATATATCCTGTCAAGTAC
Organism: Halobacteriaceae archaeon; assembly: GCA_042218485.1. Classification (GTDB taxonomy): domain Archaea; phylum Halobacteriota; class Halobacteria; order Halobacteriales; family Halobacteriaceae; genus JBDGRB01. Next base: position 12,298 of record JBDGRB010000071.1, read on the forward strand.
GCACTCGGGAGGTTTCCTGTCGGAGCCTCCCATCCATATTCCGATAACTCGTCTGAATGAGCACTTGCATATGTTTCGTCACCATTTGGACCTTGAGTTATCAGCTGCGCCCTGACATGTTTGTTTGATGTTCGAGCCACAAGTCGTGGCTTGCCGGATTTCAACAGGCGCAACCTCTGATGGTAATCAGTCCGAACTTCTCGCCGTCTCCGCATGGGAACCTTATAACGTGGTCCTGTAGCCATAGTTAATTATCACCATATTGTTCTTCGATATAATTTAACATACGTCGTACGCTATCGAATTCGCCTCCCTTTGACATATCATATAAATCACGATATTGGGAGGGAGTCAATTTCCCGTCATCGCGTAGTTCCCGCAATTTTCGTCGCTGTGCTCGCACTTGGTTTTCCCATTCGTCTTTCTCATCTTGTCGACCACCCGACTTACCGCGTCGTGATCCTGGCCCTTTCTGATGACCATAGGATCGTTTTTCGTTCCGCTCGCGAGCACGCCCTCTGGAATTACTTTGCGCTTCTTTTGCATCAATCGCACCTTCTTCTACTAATTCTCGTATGTCTTCACGGGTAATCGCATCGGCTATATCACCTTGTCGATCTGGGTCAAACCAGACACGATTTTCACCGACTTCAAGGACATCTGCTGCGAGTCGTTTTTGTGCACTTAAATCACTCATTGGATGTCACCTCGACTTCAACATATGTTGGATTCAGGACTCGGATTTCCCGTTCCTCGGCTAAGTCTTCGATTTGCTCTCGTTTCCGATCGCCGACTTTCGATGCAATACGGATCGCCTCCGTCGATGGATCGATCTCTTCGAGATCATCAGTATTGTGAACTAGCACTTCTTCAAACCCACTCGGATGTTTACCCCGTACTGCTTTCGGCGACCGATAACCTGGTTTCACTTTGTCACCCTTCCCTTTGACGCCACGTCGTTGTTTAGACAGATTTCCACGAGGTCGACGCCAGGAGGAAGGAACACGGTCTTTCTTGTGATGATCCTGCCTATTGAAAGCAGGACGATCCCGCTTATTTAGTAACCGTTGTTCATCATCGCTGAGATCGGGTGTCTTATCTGCGTATCCGCGTGGTTGCAGTTCCGTTTTGGCTTCAGCCGGTGTTTCCGCTTCTTCCTCTTCTTCGGCCGTTTCAACTTCACCTTCTGCCTCTTCTTCAACTTCGAGGCTCCCAACATCTGCCTTGATACGAGCGGCGAGTGCATTGCCGATTCCATCAACATCACTTAGGTCCGATTGACTCGCACGCTTTACCTCTTCAATTGTTTCATATCCTGCCTCTCTGAGGTTTTCAGCCTTACTCGGTCCGACTCCACTGATATCTTCGAGTTCCTCAATTTCGTCGTCTGCCATATTAGACACCTCCTTGTGGTTTTTCAACGATATATACACCATCTTGGAATACTCGAGTATCCTTTTGTTTCACTCGAGTCAACTGTTCGATGCTAGCAGCGGTTTGGCCAACGGCCTCTTTGTCAGGCCCTCGTAAATAAATCGTCTCTTCTTCGACTTCGACTTCTGTGTCACCGCGGATTTCCGTCCGCCGTGGCGCTCGCTCACCAAGGAAATTCTGTATAATGACTTCATCTCCGTCAACTTGCACCTGCATGGGAAAGTGAGAATAGTGAATTTGCATTTGATATTCCCACCCTTCAGTCACGCCATGAAACATGTTTTTAACGTGACTTTCGAATGTACCCATAGTGGACATCGTGTCGGCATCGTCTTCGCTACTTTCAAGGACGACTTTATCCCCTTCGACAGATACTGATATATCAGGATACCATAACCGCCGCGTGACGCTGCCGTTTGGCCCCTCGACTGTAAGCTCAAGTCGATCGGTCGAGGCAGATACTTCATCTGGTAATTCCAGTTCAGTTCGTGGCATAGTTAGTATACATACGCAATTACTTGACCGCCGAGATTTTCTTCACGAGCTTCATATTGGCTCATAACACCATGGCTGGTCGTCACCACGAGCGTGCCATAGTCCCGAGCAGGGAGAAAGCGTTTCTCCCATTTCTCAAGTTCATTTGCACTTACTGAATATCGTGGTTTGACCGCACCACAGCTGTTAATTGCTCCTTTGAGCTCTACCTCGAATTTACCTGCTTTCCCGTCATCGATATATTCGAATCCGTCTATGTACCCACGATCATACAAGACCTCAAGTACATTTCCGATCAAATTCGAGGCGGGCTGTACTGTATGCGACAAATGGCCCACACTCTCTGCATTATCTATGCCCGAAAGTGCGTCAGCCAAAGGATCTTTCCCTGTCATAGTTAACTATATTTTTTAAATCCCATTTCTCGGGCTATTTCTCGAAAGCATTGCCGACACAGCCAAATCTCATACTTACCGACAAGACCCTGGTTGCGACCACATCGTCTGCATTCATGTTTATCTCCGGTTCGCTTTGCAGCATGTTCGCCGGTTTCTGATTCACTTTCGCTCATCGATCCACCTCCACATCGAAGCGATCTTCAAGGAAGTCTATCGCATCATCCGGTGATAGTTGATGGGAACTTGGAATCTTTCTTGTGTGTTTATCTCGCTGGCTGACCCGATAGCCAGGCCGAACGAGATTGATCGTCACATCGAGTCCGAAGATCCCAATATTTGGGTCATAATCCTGCTCAGGAAATGCCGTGTGTTCGTCAATGCCGAAACTCACATTTCCTGTCTCATCAAATTGTGCTTCCGATAGCGATACCAATGAGAGGGCGGTGTCAAGGAATTCAACGGCATTCTCGTCGCGCAACGTCACTTTCGCACCGATCGGATCTCCTTCACGGATACCAAACTCGGGATTTGTCTCCTTTGCTGTTGTCCGGATGGGTTGCTGGTCCGTAATATCCGTCAGAATCTCTTCGGCATTCTGTAAGTCTTCACCACCTTCGCCCACGCCCATATGAACGACGACTTTGTGGATCTGTGGTTTGCGCATCTCATTGAATTCTGCTGAACTCATTGTTATTCACCCTCCTCTTCGATAAATTCTTCATCGATTACAACGATATAGTCCTCGATCGTTTCAAACGCGCCGTCATCTGTCTCAACGGTTACTGTATTATCCGAACTACCGGGGGTGATATCTATCGTTTCAATTCGACCAATTTCACCAGCATGTTTCCCATCGACAGCGGTAACGAGAGCACCTTCTTCGTATTGGAAATGTGCAACTATATCGTCATCACTATCAACGACTATCGAATCCCCGGGCTTGTATGTATGCTCATCAACAACTAACGTACTACCATCGTGAAGATTCAGTTGGATTTCGTCTTCGCCGCGAACGGTTTTATCTTCGATTTTCGAGAGTTTACTTGCTGCGTCAGCTTCATCAATCGGGGTTAATCCGAGCCGACCTCCTTCATCAGGAAAGACACGATAATATTCATCGCGGTCCGGGAATGCGAGGATGTCGAACATTCCAATCGGCCGTTTTACACCGGTGACGGGAGTACCATTCACGAGCACTCCGCCCGAACGAACTGCATATCGGGCTTCTCGGGTATCTTCCACATAATCAAGTACATCCCGAAGTAGAACGACTAACGGAACGCCACTTTCACCATGCGGACCACCAGCGGCCTTGACGGTAAACGTATGTGTTTTCCGTTCAACAGGCCACGATTCCGGTACTGATAATCGTTTTTGATGATTTGTCATTCCGTATCACTCTCCAGACGTTCACGGCGTTGATCATCGTCGAGATCGAGTTCCGTTACAATCACATTACTTGCATCAATGGGCCGAGCGACTTCTTCACCATCCGCTTTTTCAACGGTTACATCTTCGATTTCTATTGCTGCATCTTTGAGGTTCACTTCAACGACTTCACCTTCTTCACCCGCAAAATCACCACGTGCCACACGAACATTATCGCCCGCATTGACACGCACGTTGCGCTGATCATACTCTTCCCGCAATTCATCGTCGAGGGGCGCTCGAACCTGCTTATGTTTTTCGTGTAGCGGTGCTCGTCGTTGATCAGTCCGTTGTTTGTGGGGTTGTTTACTCATACTATCATTGTGGCAGTGCTTGCAATACTTCCAAACCGCTCTGCAACCTCTCGTGCGATGGGACCTTTTATTTCGGTTCCACGAGGATCGCCTAACTCGTCGATAATCACAGCAGCATTGTCTTCGAATTTCACTCGCCGTCCATCGGGACGTCTGATTGGTTGCCGCTGTCGGATAATCACTGCTTCCAGCACCTGTCGTCGCATTTCCGGAGTCCCTTTCGTAACCGAAACCTTCACTTTATCACCGATACCGGCTTTCGGGTGTCGATTCTTCACACCTTGATAGCCAGTTACACTAACGACTTTCAACTCTCTTGCTCCGGTATTATCAGCACACGAGATGAGCGAGCCCTTCTCAAGACCTTGGGTAACATCAGCTTTCATTGCCTCCATTAGTGCTCACCTCCACTTTGTTCGTCGATTCGCTCGACAACGGCATGTGATTTCGTTTTCGAGAGCGGTCGGGTCTCTGCTATGCGAACCATGTCGCCAACATCGATATTTAAGCAATCCGGCGCATGCGCCGGGATCCGCGATCGTCGTTTCATGTACCGATCATATTTCGGTACAAATACATCATACTCACGTTCGACAATGATGGTTCGCTCCATATCTGTTGAGGCAACCTCTCCTTCAATTATTTGTCCCCGAATGGAGAGCGTTCCATGAAAGGGACAATCCTCATCGGAACAGGTTGCCTCGGGTTCTGGTACATCTAATCCTAACGCCATAATAAATCATCTCCTTGTTCTGAACGAAGTGTCGGTCGGGAAAGCAATCGGCTCCCCTCAACTATGACCGACACATTGTTCCCGTCTGTGCGGGATTTCGTTGTTTTTGGGTATTGTTCAACTGTAACGTCATCATTCAATCCACGGGGAGATTGTGGCATCGTAAACTCAAAGACGGTGCCTTGCTTTGGAACCTGTTTGACACCTGCGTCAGTCTCAATTTGAAGCATCTGTTGCGTCTCGCCGATTATTTCACCGGCAATTTCCACATATGAACTATCATTGGCGTCCTGTATTGATACGTGTAGGCCAACGAGTTCATGCCGTGGCAGCGTCGCAGGTGTAAGTGCCATTACTCCAGATCCCCCTCTTCTCGTTGAATCGTTTTGATACGGGCAATTGTTCGTCGCAATTCCTGAATCCGAGCCGGATTGTCGGGTGCTCCACCGGCTGCCTTGACTGCTTTTTCGTTTAACAGTTCTGTCTCTAAGTCCTCCAACTCTGCCTCACGTTCGGCCGGCGTCATATCCCGTATTTCGTCCGGATAAAGAATTGTCATGGATTATTCTTCCTCCGTATTCTCCGATTCTTCTTCCGGTTCCATTTCTTCATATAACTCTTCGGCTTCTTGTTGGGCGCCTGCATCAATTTCGGAATATTCCTCATACTCTTCATATTCATCCAACTCTTGATCGAGTTCTTCGAGTCCTTCTTCAATGGCATCTTTATCAGTGTCCGGCGGGCTTGTATCGGATTGCCCTTCTTCTTCACTGACTTCCTCTTCGATAATTTCTTCACCGGCTTCTTCGACAGCTTCGGGTTCAGGCGCTTCTTCGGTTTCAGCGGCTTGTTCTTCACCTGCTTCCCCTTCACCTTCTTCCTCGGCCGGTGGTTCTTCGAGCAGTTCTTCTACACCCTCGCCCTCCGCTTCTTCGGCCACAAGATCTTCTATATCAGCATTTTCTTCGATTTGGAAATTATCAGGAAGATCAGCATCCGGTGGAATAATCTTGACCGTCACACCGATTGTTCCCAATTTTAGCACAGCAGTTGCTTGGCCTTTATTGACTATTTCTTCGGCAGGCTCACCATTGTGCTTGATATATCCACGATTGAATTTTTCAACTCTCCCTCGATTTCCAGTAACTTTGCCGGCTAAGACGATTTCTGCTCCGAGGGCACCGGCTTCCATCACTCTATCAACTGTCGTATGGCCAGCTTTTCTGAAATACCAACCTCGTTCAAGAGCATTTGCAAGGCGGTCGGCGACGATCCGTGCGTTGAGATCGGGTTCTTCGACTTCTTGGACATCAACCTGTGGATCTTCAAGATCGAATTCTGTCTCAAGCGTCTCGGTGATTTCCCGAATGTTCTTCCCACCTTTGCCAATGACCATCCCAGGTTTTTGTGCCTTGAGAACGATTTGTGTACCCATCGGTGTTTGGGCCACTTCCATACCGCCATATCCGGCCCGACTTAGTTCTTCAGCGAAAAACTCATCGATTTGGGATCGCTGAAGACCCTGTTCAATGAATTGTTGTTCATCAGCCATTATTCGGATCCCTCCTCTAAGACGAGTTCAACATCAACTTCGACGGTATTCCACGACGTCGCTCGTCCCATTGCACGGGGTTTCTGTCCTTCGATTTCTCCGACCTTATGAGCAGCAATATGGGTGATTGTCATTGAATTTGGATCGAATCCCTGCTGCTCAGCATTATTGATACCATTTTTAAGCAGCGTCAGAATCTCTTCGCTTGCTTTTTGTGGATAGCGGCCAGCATCCCAGCCATCGATATCCGATCGATGACCAACCCCACTATTGTGTTGTTTATATGGCACAGACTGTTCTTCATCAATCACGGCCTCTAAGTATTCCTGCGCTTCGGGTACCGTCTTTCCCTTCAGTTGCCGTGCGACTGCTTTGCTATGTTTCAGACTCATCGGTCGCTCGCGGATCATCGCTTTCGCCGTCGTTTCAGGATCCGTATCGACACTGTAACTTATTCCCATGGTTATTTGAGGGGTACGAACTTTGAAGAGCGGGTCGCACCAATGCCTGCTTGGCCATGTTCGACTTGCTGTCGTGTCATTTGGAATTCGCCAAGATAGTGCCCAATCATCTCCGGCTCTATTTCGACCCGTTCAAATTCTTGCCCACTATGGACTGCAAATGTCTTTCCCACAAATGAGGGCAAGATAGGCATATCACGAAGATGCGTTCGTATCGGGTCGTTTGCTGTTTCTTCTTCACCTCGATTGCGACCTTCTTCGAGGAGTTTTTCCTTTTCAACGGATAACCCGCGTTTGATACTTCGCCGCTGACGAGCGGGGAGCAGTTCGGCAACTTCCTCAAGACTCATATCCTGTAACTCATCAAGCGTGTAGCCGCGATAGGTGAATTCTCCTTCGCGACCAGTTTTGAAATCCTGGCTCATATTTAGTTACCTCCTCGGCCAGTTCGTCGGGATCGAATATCCCCAACTTTCCGGCCTGGTGGAGCATTGCCCGAGACACTTTTTGGTCGGCCTGGATGTTGCCGGCCACCACCGCCGAATGGATGATCAACTGCGTTCATCGCAACACCTCTGACCTTCGGCCATTTCGTGCCTCGAGATTTCATTTTGTGATATTTTTTACCAGCCTTCACGAATGGCTTTTCTTTTCGACCACCACCAGCTACAACGCCGATCGTTGCCCGACATTGCGGCGACAATCGTTTCGTTTCATCACTTGGCAATTGAACAACGGTCACATCGCGTTCGTGCGTAACAAGCGTTGCATTAACCCCAGACGCACGAGCGAACACACCACCATCACCAGGTTGCCGTTCTATATTACAAATTGGAACACCTTCCGGTATTTCTGCTAATGGTAGTGTATTCCCCGGTTCAATACTCGCCGAGATGCCGACCTCAATCGTATCGCCAATACCAACGCCTTCGGGGGCTAGCACAAGCCGTTCGTCGTCATCTTCGAATGCTACCCGAGCAACAGGTGCGCTTCGCGCTGGATCATGTTCGATATCAATTACTTCACCAACAACGGTATCGTCTTCCGGTCGTTTATGCTCAAGTTCTGATTTATACCGATGTGAGGGAGCGCGGAATGTTGGCGTCCCTCGACCGCGTCGTTGTCCTTGAATGCGTCGTCCCATAATTAAAACACCCCAATTCGTGATGCCACATCTTGGGCATCATCTGATTCTGATAGTGTAATAATCGCTTTCTTTTCCCCATGTGGCGTAACCATCGTGTTGACTCCAACAACTGTGACATCATATTGCTCTTCGAGTTCGGCTTCGATGTCCGGTTTTTGAGCATCACTGGCGACGATAAACTGTAATTTGTTTTCGAAATCCATCGCATCCATCGCTTCTTCGGTAACAAGGGGATATTCTATGACTCCACTCATCGTTCATCGACCTCCGCTAAGGCGCGTTTCGTCCAAACGGTTAACCGACCTGGATCGCCACCGGGCGCAAGATCCTGAATATTAACTTCAGTTCCAGTGGCAACATCGGCGCCGGCCAAATTCCTTGCAGCTTTTGAAGGCCCCAAATCACTACTCGTCACAAAAAGGATCGATTTTGGACGTTTATACTTCCGTCCGCGTGTTGTTCCTTGACCAGACCGAATTGATTTCTTGGAATCTGCCCGTTCAATATCTGCATGAATTCCAAGGTTTTCTAATATGTCCACTACCTCTTGGGTTTTTACTACGTCTTCGAAATCATTTGATAAAACTACTGGCAGATGAACGTCGTCACCAAATTCATGGCCACGATCTGAGACAACTACCTTATCTCCAGTCGCTGCGATCGCACTTCGAATCGCCTGTCGTCGTTCTTTATCGTTTACCTCAAGAGATTGGTCCTTTTCGGCTTTCGGAGGATGGGCTTTTCGGCCACCAACAGCTTGGGGGACACGGGCGGCTTCCCCATTCGCTCGTGGAACGTGTGCCATCCCGCGTCCACTTCCAGGAGATTCAGCAGACGTTCGGAGTCCGGCATACTCATCACTACCATACGGTTGTTTTGCGTTGGCCGTAGCGGCCAGGAACGCCCGTTTGATTAGATCTTTGCGGATCTCTGTCGTAAAAACAGATGGAAGATCGATTTCATCGCCTTCCTCGCCGTCGAGATTATATACTGGTGTTGTCATCCTTGATTAGACTCCGTGCTTATGTACCGTATTTCTGGATCGAGGCGTGGTGATTCGCTTGGTCGTACTGCTGGCCGGAACCGAACAAGCCGCTGGGTGGGGCCTGGAAGCGAGCCCTTAATCAGGGCATACGATCCATCGACTTCTCCGTAATTCACAAACCCACCATCTGGATTAATATCGGATCCATCGCCCATATCGAGAAGTCGTTTATTCAATTCGGTTCGCTGATGATACCCTGTCTGGCCCATCTGGGGTACCGTTGACCGCACTCGGCTCGGGTTCCATGGACCAAGGTTTCCGATTCGTCGGACCCATCCTTGACGTGCATGTTTTCGTTTCCGTTTTTGAACACCCCATCGTTTCACTGGGCCTTGTGTTCCTTTGCCCTTGGTAATACCGCTGGCATCGAGGAATTCGCCGGCTCGAAAGATATCGTTCATCGTATGTTCGCCACCATTCTCAATAAGATCGAATGCAAATTCCTTTCGGTCTTCGATCGATCCGCCACCAATCCGTGTTTCCATAATTTCCGGCGTTTTCTTCGGAATACTCTGAATCTGACTTGGAATGGTGTGGGTGATTACTCGGATATCGGCTATGTCGCCTTTTTCTTGTGTTTCTTTGATTGTCTCACGTGCCGCTTCATCGTCTGTTTCGTCGGGGAATGTCCCTGCACGTTCGAGATCTTCATGGAGGTCATCCGTCCAAACTTCTGTCAGGGGCTTTTTCCCGTAGGATGTGCCCTCATAGACACGTACTGCTACTGCTCTCATCGGTGGCGTTTCAACAATCGTCACTGGAACTGATTGTTCCATACCCTCTGTCGGGGAGTTTGCACTATCATCGACCATCACTACATGTGTCATTCCAGCTTTATAGCCAGCAAAACCCTGTAGATCAGGTTGCCCATCACTATCGGGCCAACTCCCGAATCGGGGAACTTCACTAGTCGCTCGTTTACGGGGGCTAAACCCCATTGATCCTTTTTTTGGTGCACTTGGTTGTGGCATCGTATCACTCCGTGAGAGTTAGGCAGGCAAGGGAAGCGAACATTGCTTCTTCTGTTCGAACCGTCTTGCTGCCTTGATTTGGAATCGTATTGATCCAGATATCGAACCACTCGGAACGACGATCGGGTTCAGTATCGGTAGCGATACTGTTCAAGATCGTGTCTAACCCTCGTTCCGGAGCGCCAAATGCGATTGTCGATCCCTCGCGTTGTATGATCTCGGCGAGTTCGTTGAGCCGAGATATCGTCACTTCATCGCCTGTCCGCGAGGTTGCGATGCAGATGCCTGCATCATCACGGCTTAACGCAGTCCCTAGGTCCTCGCGAATGACACGGAAGCCGGGTGGGGCTTCCTGAACTATCTTCGCGCGGACCGGTCGTCGCGAAGAGACCCTGATAGTTACGCGCTCTCCCTCCGAGACATCGATATCAGACGGTGACCGGAGCGAGACCGGGTGTTGCATCCCACAATTGACCCGAACGCGCCCTTCAGGTCCGACCTGGGTCACGATTCCTTCTCGATACGACCCCGAATCGGTTGACTCGGAGCCGGTCCATGCTGGAATTCGAAGCGGCGGCAGGACACCGGCATACTCCAATTCGTCCCGCGTCCCGAATACCTCCTTTCGAAGGTAGGGCGGTGTTGCGGCATACCGGAGTACGGTTGTGACGAATCCGCCGTCCCATGTTTGTTCGCCCGCTTCATCGGCGAAGACAATGAGGCGGTCAGCGTTGAATATTGCTGCCGCCCTGGCAACATATCCTAGTTTACGCGTTGCCTCCCGTTTATCTTCGGCCTCGCGGGCCAGCGACGACGGCACGAGGATGCTCAGCGTCATGCCGGTTCGCGTTCGAACTCCATCACGTGACTGTGTCTGAACTATCATATCTTTAGTTATAAGGGTGACGTTTTTGGCCACCCCTGTAATTGATTCGCATACCCCAATTTTGAGGGATATTCATTATTCCAATTTTTTATACTAAGTTGCCGAGTTGTTGCGGTAACAAATTATAGAAATTCGGAACGCTTAAAGCCATTTCAGCATTATTGATGTAACGAGCGCTGATAGTGTAGTGGTATCACGTGACCTTGCCATGGTCACAACCCGGGTTCAAATCCCGGTCAGCGCATCGCGAAAAATCATTTTCGTTACATCACGGTGATGAAGTTAGGGGTGACTGTATTGTTGTCTATAGCTCTCGGAATTAATTCACAATGGGGTTTGCTACATACTATCCCATGCAAACAGCCTCTATTGAGAGTACTTGAATGTTGCAATCACCAATAATTCATATACTATGTAGCTAATAATCACCCTGATATCTTGCCTCTCCAAAGTTACGGGTATTATCGGTTTGGCACCGACATCATTAGGCTCCTCCACCACCACCTGCTGCAGACATTTCCGATGCGCTTGCTTCACTTTGAGGATCTATCGAATCTCGAATCCCATCACCAAGCGCATTAAAGGCTGTAACTAGGAGCACAATCGTGAACCCTGGAATTAATGAGATATGCCACGATGCGCTAGCGACATACGCTTGACCCATATTAATTGCACGTCCCCACGCCGGTGTTGGCGGGTTAATTCCAATACCCAAGAATGATAGGCCAGCCATTGCGATAATAATTCCACCTAATGTTAATGATCCATAAATTAATAAATATCCAATAACATACGGTACCATGTGTTTTTGCATAATAAATCTAGGTCTTTGCCCAAATGATTTTGCTGCATCTATCCATTGCTCTTCAGATACTTGGAGAGCGGGCCCTCGAATAGATCTCCATAAATACGGCCACCAGGTCACACTAAAGATAAGAGCGATTAACAGCCCACCATGATAGATATTTGCGATCCAGGTACCGCTCATAACATGGGCGACAAGAATTATGAAGAGGAGTGGGGGAATAGATTGGATTGAATCACTCGTTAACACCACTCCTAAGTCAAATAATCCTTTATAATATGCGGAAGCAACAGCAAATATTAAGGCAAGCATTCCTGCTAGTGAGAGGCTAATTATACCTACTACTAAGGTAACCCTCGCTCCATTCACCATGAATGTGAATAGATCTTCACCTGACGGTAATGTACCAAAGGGATGGAATCGGCCGAATTTATCATAATCTAATGGCCCGATATTTTGTTGGACAGATCCTGTGGAAACTGATTCAAAATTTGCTTGCCCTACCTTGATTGATTTAACTGAATTAGTTTTCTCATTGTAGTATTTTATTTCATGTGAAAATGGTCTTTTAATATTTTGGTCCACGGTCGTGGTGCCCAATGTCGGAGCGAAAATTGCCATTACAAAAAATATCAAAACGACAACAAGACCAAATTGTCCCCATTGATGATCCCGAAAGCGGTTAATGATATCGTCTGTTGGCGTCCACGAAGCAGGTCGATAATATTTGCGATAAATTAAAAACCCCTTCCAAAATAATGCGAACCACAAAAATGCATACAGATATACCGCTAATACCCGCAGGGCCCACGCATGGGCAGGGGCCAAACCCAAGAATGTTCCTCCCCATATCTTTCCAGTAATTCTTATATTCAGAATTTGGATGGTCCACCATTCTCCAGTCCAATACCCCTGATTTGAAATTAAATCTCGAGAGAGTAATGTGGGAAGACTTGCTAAGAGTTTCATAGCAGAACCGATAGGAGAACCTATAATTTCCGGGATATACGGACTAATCAATTCCCACTTGAGACTTAACACTGTATTCGATATTGCTCCGAGTTCCAATAAGAGCAGAATAAGAGCACCAAGACCCAAATATATCACAGGCCACGGACGTTCCTTGACGTTATCCATTATGGTCTCCTTCGATTTGGAATTACGGTTCTTGGTCATCGAGGATCACCCTCATAACCTACCCGGGGGTCAATGAGCGTATATAAAATATCTTGGATAATATTGATTGTGACAAGAAGCACAATAAATACAAATACCAACGACCCCACAAGGGGGAAATCACCGTTGATAACTGCCTGGAAGAACAGAAATCCTAAACCATTAATTCCGAATACTGTCTCAACAAGGACGGATCCACCAATCAATAAGAACGCCTCGCCTGTTATGATTGGGACCAGAGGAATCATTGCATTACGGAACATATGTTTCCAGATCAGGGCTCGATCTGAAACTCCTTTTGCTATGGCTGTGTCGACGTAATTCGAGTTTTTGGTCTCGAGTATTGCTGTCCGACCGATCCGCATTTCGTTGCCCATCGATGCGGATCCTAGCACAAGGGCGGCAGGTGCAATCATTTTGAGCGCTGCCAGAAATGAACCATCATTTCCTGGATGGATCCACCACTCCCATGGATTTGTAAACGCATGTAGTGGTTTATTGAAAAATGTTAATACTGGTGGAGTAAGGATTTGCGTTTCGACAATCCAATTTTGCCATTCGAATCCAAACAATTGTTGAGATTGAGACAATATACTAACTAAAATCACTGCTAACCAAAAATTGGGCATTGCTCTCCAAATGATTCCCCCGAATGAAGCGAAGTAGTCACTCCAGGAATTTGGATGTAATCCAGCATAGAAACCGAGAGGAATCCCGATGAATAGTGCAATTATGACCGACCAAAAACCCAGCCAAATAGTTCGGGGCGCATATTGTCCGAGTAATTCCCATGCAGGTTGACCCGGCTGGATTACCCAGGATTTGCCAAATTGTAGCGTAAATAGTTCAAAAATGAAATCAATATATTGTTCCCAGAGTGGTTCATCTAATCCCAATCGGTCTTTGATCTGTTGATAATCAGCTCGTTTCCCTCTCTTTCCTGCGATTGCAGCTGCCGGCGATATTGGACCCAATCTAAGAATTACGAATGTAATAGTCGTGCCAAACAGCACAACCGGTATAGATAACAGTAATCGTTTTGCTAAATACTTAAATCGACTCATCCTTCTACTCTCGGGGGAGGTTCAATTTGGCTTTATTGTATTTTTGTCCCCCAACCGAACCAAATTTTGGAATCTCAAGCCAATCATACCAAAATCGTTGTGATGAAAAGTGTAATATATGAGCAGCCGGTACGTCTTCCCAGATCGCCTCTTCCATCGACACAATAGCCTCTGCCCGATTTTGCTTTGCTTCTTCCGTAGCTACTGTGTTGTTTTGGTATTTTTCGAACGCATTGCGGAACTTCTGAGATGCCTGTGTATCTCTCCAATTGTAACCAACTAAAGTACCGCTTGATGCGGTATTTGTATTCGGCGGGTAGAATGTTGAAAGTATATTTGCTGGATCGCTCCATCCCATATACCAAACAAAAATCATTGAATCGAAATCTCCTTTTCTTTGCTTGCTCCACCACGTGGCGAATTTTGCGGTTTTGATATTTAGATCAATATGGGCACTTGCTAATTTATCTCGTAATCTGCCACTCAGTCGTTGATTTGTTCTGGCTGAGGTAGTGAAGACAGAAAATTTATATCGATTATTTTCACTATATCCTGCTTCTTCCATGACTTGTCGAGCTTTTGCGATCGAACTCTCCTGATACCCATATGGAGATTGTTTTGCATGTTGTACATAATTATCATTACCCCCTGGCCAGGTTGGAGGAGGCGTGACATGGTATGCAGGGGTATGCAAATCCTTGTAGATGTTTTGAACTATATTGTCTTGATTAAGAACATGAGCTGTAGCTTGACGGGCCGCCTTTTCAACTCTATTCGTATTAAACCCTACCCAGAATGTGTTGAGATTGGGAACTTTGAGATAGTTAACTACTTCGTCATTTCGGAGTGGACCATATTTCCCGACTCTCCGTCCCCGATCATCAACTGTCACATCCTGTAGTTTACTTCGATCAAATTTTGAAGTGGGCAAGGGAATGATGTCCGCGTTTTTATTCAGGGCGTAGTTATATAAGGCGCTAGATTTTGTCAGTACTTGCCAATGTACACCTTCGATGCTTGCCTTTTGTCCATGATATTTGTCAAACCTTTTTACCTCCACTTCTGTCCCACTTTTCCAGTGATCAAAAACGAATGGACCAGCGCCGATCGGATTCTCTGTTGCAAACTTATCTTGACTCATCTTCCCCTTATAACCTTGTATATCACCGACGATGCCTTCTGGTAATACTGAAAATGCATCGGAAGACATTATCTCCAAAGCCCAAGCATACGGCCGAGACAGTGTTACCTGAAATGTCTTATCGTCTACGGCTTTCATCGCAGCTGATTTAGGAACATAGTTCCCCTTCTCATTCGTTTCATGTTTTACTTTTAGGGAATTAAGGATTCGCCCCGTGTGATTAGAATTCGGTGAGGCCGCCAATCTTTCCCATGAATATACTATATCCTGCGCCGTGAGTGTCTCTCCATTATGAAATTTTATTCCATCTTTCAACGTGAATGTGTAGGTTTTCCGATTGTTTGATAGCTTGTAATCCTTGGCTAACATGAGCTCCGGATTCGGCACACCATTTGGGAGGTTCGTCAATTGATCAAATACTTGAAGAATTACTGCACTAGCATCTACTGTCGTAGACGCAATCGGATCGAAATTATCCATCGTCTGAATAGTCAATTGGAGTGTGCCCTGCACTTTATCCTGATTTGTAGTTTGGGTTTTCGTGGGAGTTTGAGTTTCCGTGGGTGTTTGAGTTTCCGTGGGTGTTTGCGTTTCACCCGCTTGTTGGCCGCCAGCACACCCTGCTAATGATAGGCACGTTGCAATGCCACCAGTTGCTTTCAAAAAACTCCTCCGGGTTTGTGAGTCATTCTCAGGCATTATTCTATTACTGAAACTGAAATGAAATAAAATTTTTGCATAACATAATTCTATCAATATATTAGGAAAAAAAGTGGGAGAATTGAACTTTAATTTGAATTCAATATAATTGAATTTTCTTATATAAAATTTTTATAATTTATCTCGAATATACATATATTTAATAAAATAATTTAAGTTACTTACAATATTCCCTCAATTTATCTCAAAAAAGAAAAAATAATGATTGTTAATTCAATTGGTTGACCTCATATCCAATCGTTTCGATTCTATTTTTAATGGCTTCGGCATGTTCCTCTCCGCCTGTCTCAATCTCAAAAACAAGAAACGCTTCACCGACATCTAAATCTTTTATTCCACGCTCATGTCGAACGGTCCGTATGTTGCCCTCTTCTGTTGCAATACAATCGGAAATTTCCGCCATCTTTCCTGGCGTATCATTAATCCGTACTCGGAGTTCAATCATCTGGTTACGATCGGCCATCGCCTGGGTGAGTACAGTCTGCAGCATCGAAATATCGATGTTTCCCCCAGAAAGAATTGGGACGACCGTCTCATTCCGAACATCAAGCTCATTACTCAATAGTGCTGCTATAGGTGCAGCACCAGCACCTTCTACGAGTTGTTTCGTTTGTTCTAACAGCACGAGGATACTATTCGAAATTTGATTATCATCAACCGTGACGATTTCGTCTACATGATTTGTGATTAATTCAAGCGTTAACTCGGAAATCGCTCCAGTTGCGATCCCATCTGCGATAGTATCAGGCGATTCCAATGTTTGAGGAATGCCCTTCTGGAGACTTTGTGGAACTGTCGCAGCACCTTCAGCCTGAACCCCTACAACTCGAATGTTTGGATTTAAGTCCTTCAGAGCGACTGCAATACCGCTGATGAGGCCACCACCACCGATTGGAACGATCACAGTATCAATGTCTTCACGTTGGTTATTTATTTCAAGCCCGATAGTGCCTTGGCCAGCGATAATATCGGGGTCATCATAGGCTGGTATGAATGCCTTATCGCTTGTTTCACTGAGGTCTAAAGCTCGGCTCTCGGCTTCACCGAAGGTACTCCCATGTAACTTAACCTCAGCACCATGTTTCTGGGTTGCTGAAATTTTCGTTTGAGGAGCATCTTTTGGCATTACGATTGTCGCATCTAATCCTATTTCAGCCGCTGCGAGAGCAACTCCCTGTGCATGATTACCTGCGCTGGCTGCGATTACACTCTCAACTCTGTCCGATTCCTTTATCTTGTGGAGTTTGTTATAGGCACCGCGGGGCTTGAATGATCCTGTTCGTTGGAGATGTTCCATTTTTAGAACGATATCTGCTTGTGTCATCTCGCTCAATGACTGATTAGATTGCAGACTCGTTCTTCGGACGATATTAGTCTGCTTAAGTCGGTGTTGTGCATCTCGTATATCCTGTACAGTAATGGTCATAGTGTATACTCTTTCTAATACTGTTAGAAAACAATTGCAAAATATTTATTCATGATGCATATTATGACGATGCATTCCATCGGAAATCCCCTTCTTTACAATATTTTAAAATTTTGATACTGTCGTTGCTATTATATATTTTATATCAAATTATAATACTCAAAAATTTATCAATTCTTACGCCCCGCATTGATCAAACCGAAATGTAAAAACATATTAGCTTGGTCTATCACTGCACGTCTGGATCCGAGGATCCAAAAATAAAGGGGGAGGGATCTCCTCAGACCGATTTGGGGAAAAATTTCTCAAAGTTAAAATGTTTGAAGGATCCTAAATGAGTCCTATCCAACTTTTGAACATGTGTAAATGTACATTCTTCTTCACGGGAATCATTATACAGTGCCTTGGCCTCCGGTATTTTATACGCCCCGGCTAACAATACAGCTTTGGCATTGTCATTCGAATATAAACTGAGAAGAAGATAAACGTTATTTTGTAATTCATTTCGATAAACATCGTATTTATCATATTCATCATATTCAAAGAATTCTTGAAATGACTCAGCAAAATTTCCTGGAATCACATGAATAAACCCAAATCTATCGGAATCCCCCATATTTTTTGTCTCACAACCGATCGATCCGCTAGGGATACTTAACGTGTCTATCCCCTTTTCTTCGAGGTTCTCCGCCAGCTTATCCATCTCGTTAAGTGTCTTTTCATAGGCGTTTCGATCAATGTCCGAAACGGGGACATCTACATTATTTTGTGCATTTGGCGAATTGACCATATAGTGAACAATAATTCTATTTCAATAAATTGTTGGGTAAAATGTGGCCGATCTGGGTGTATG
This sequence comes from Halobacteriaceae archaeon, assembly GCA_042218485.1. Classification (GTDB taxonomy): domain Archaea; phylum Halobacteriota; class Halobacteria; order Halobacteriales; family Halobacteriaceae; genus JBDGRB01. The sequence continues at coordinate 30,347 of JBDGRB010000071.1, forward strand.
CCATTATGAGGTAACGAGGAGAAAAACATCTCCTTTTTGATATTGATAATTCCCTAAATATCATTGATGGTGAACCGCCTCGGGGCGTGACCCCGAGGCACGCGGCCTGCTCCGCCTGTAAAAGTACCGTCTGAATAGTCCAGAGGCAAGTCAAAACCGTTTGGGTTAGTAGCGGTCATGGTAATAATGAAATCATTCGCTGTTATAAGTGGAATGAGCCCAATCGGTAACAACGCTCATATTATTTCTTTCTTCAATATTTTCCCAATTTATTTGTACTAACGTTATTGTTCTCATTACATGTCAAATAGTTCAGCAACAATCGACTCCGAGACAAAACAGCATCTAGAATCCTACGTGACAGAATGGATGGGTGAAAACGAAATACCTGGAGCTAGTTTTGCGGTTGTTGAGGGAACGAACCTGGCTTATGTAGAAGGATATGGTGCAAGAAATTTGTCAGAGAATTTGCCAGCAACTCCTGAAACACTATATGGATTCGGTTCGTGTACAAAGTCATTCATAACAGCCGCGATACTTCAACTTGCCGAAAGTGATGAACTCTCTCTTTCCGATTCTATTGACGATTATGTACCATATCTATCTGACGTTCCCGGTGAGCCTATTGAATTACAAGAATTAATGTCTCACACCTCCGGAATGCCGAGTGACGGAAACCTTTCAGCGCTGATTACCCGGCTAACAGAAATTGGTGATGCAAATATACCTTTAACGAGTGACGATGACTTTCGTCGACATGTCGAAGGTAGCAACGAAGAGCGACTTACTGATAAACAACGGTTTTTCTATTATAATACAGGGTTCACATTGCTTGGTAAGGTCATCGCGGATGTAACT
>JBDGRB010000071.1:31214-34535 GCA_042218485.1 Halobacteriaceae archaeon
TATGGATTTCTATACTTATATCCGCAAAAACATCTTCAACCCTCTTTCAATGGACCGATCCCATTTCAAGGAGGATTTGTTTGAGGCCGATGATAACCGAATGACTGCCTATTACAAGGAAGATGATGAGTGGAAAGAAGGGAAATTAAGCTTTGCTGATCCTATTGCGGCACCTGGTGGGATGGTAAGTTCAGTAGTTGAAGTATCCCGATTTCTTCGGATGCTGATGAATGCTGGTAGCTTTGCTGACAAACAAATATTGACTTCAAATTCCGTGGATACCATGGTAACCTCTCAGGCAACTCGATATGAAATTATCGATGGTATAAGCAGAGAGTATGGATATGGTATGTCAATGCAGCCATTTTTGAATGATACGCTTTTTGGCCATGGTGGAATGATGGGCACGACGACTGCGTATATCGGTTGGCTTGACCAAGCTGACATTGGGGTCGTTGTTGCCTGTAATACTGCACCGGATCACCATCCTACTGTTGCAGGCCATGCTATCCTCTCTATCATCCAAGGCCACGACCCAAAAGAAAAAGTTCCTCGCTTAGCCCTCGAAAAGAAGGCTAAACGATTAGTCGGGGAATATGAGACGTATCAGCAAATCCGCACAGCAACAGTACAACAGGAGGGTACAACCCTGTCGATTGATGTTGAAGGACGAGTCGCTGACCAATCATTTAAAGCATTTCCAGAACAATCGAATACTGATAATCTCCGCTATTATACAGTTTCTGGTGACAAACGAGTTCCAGTAGAGTTCGTGGAGACTGAGGATGGACTCGATATGTTACTTCAACGTTGGCGATTCCATCGTCGACATGAGTAATATATTATTTTATGAAATTTTCAATCTTGAGCCCCGCCAGATAGTGACAGACTATCACTGTTCGAAGGCTCATATTATCACCTATGGTTATTTTATATAGTAGTGAGTTCAGCACGGATTGTTTGACCCGCCCTTGAGATTTGTAAGAATCTTATTTAATCAACGTATTTATTTCGCACTCCATACTCTGTATAAATAGGAAAAAGAGGGATTTACAGGCTGTTCTCCGTATGTATGAGTATGGATTCGCTTAATCGGATGGCTATCGAATTAGTCGATGAAGCTATCGATTTTGCAGATGAATTACAAATCGACGTTCATGAACTCTCGAACGGAGCGACGGTTCTTGACTTTGGTGTTACCGCTGACGGAGGTATTGAAACAGGATTATTTTTAGCAGAAATTCAAACTGCAGGGTTAGCAACTGTCCAAACCGATATGAAAACACTCGGCGAATCACCGTTAACCCACGTAGAGATTCAAACCGATCATCCAGTCTTGGCACTCCTGGGGTCACAAAAGGCTGGTTGGGAATTGAGTATTGAAGGATTTGAGGCGCTTGGAAGTGGTCCTGCGAGAGCGATGATCGGAGAAGAGCAAGTTTTTGCTACCCTGGACTATACTGAGGATTTCGATCTAACGGTTCTGGTGCTCGAAACAGAGATACTACCATCTGAGTCCGTAGCATCACATATAGCAAATCGAGTAAATGTGGATCCAAGCAGTGTGTTCCTCCCCGCTTTTTCGACGGCCAGTATAACAGGGAGTGTGAATATGGCAAGTCGGGCTGCTGAATTAGCTGTTTTTCGGCTCCAAGAACTTGGATACCCTATCGAAGATATCCGATCGGTTTCTGGGAGTGCCCCTGTTGCTCCAGTCCCAGATACCGAAGAAACAGCCCTTGCTCGAACAATTGATGCCATAGCATATGGTTCCCAAGTCCATCTCATCGTCGATATGGACCATGAATCGTTATCCAAACTACCTTCGAGTGCGAGTACCGAATACGGTGAGCCGTTTGCCAATATCTTTGCCGAAGCTGATTGGGATTTCTATGATATACCGGAGAGTGTATTTGCTCCAGCACAAGTCACGATCGACGTCATTGGTGGAACAACATATACGCTCGGCAATCTCGATCCCGAGATATTAATGGAGAGTTTCCGATTGTGAAATTTAAACCAATACCTCAACCCCCTGACCAAATATCGACACTGAAAGAAGCCCAACAATCAATCCCGATGGTGCCAAGTACGGAGACAAATTGCTGTTCACGATTGGTGTCTGTCTTAAACCTCTCAGAAAAAGATGTTGCCCGCACATGGCTAACGTTTCTACGCGCGCTGAAGTTAGTACAGAAATCAAACACGGGTTACACCCGAACAACCCACTCGCCCCTAAGTGATAGTACTCGATGGGCATTTATAACCCGTGTAATTGGTGTACAAAAAATGCTTGCCATATTATGGCGGGTTCAGGATCCGGTTCGTGAAGAGCAACTATTCAGCGAGTGGGTCGATATCGTGCCAGAATGGGAACGACAAAAATCGGCTCATTGGCAACAAACCTGGCGGCAGCGACTCAGGCGGATAGTAAGATGGGCAACTTTATTCGATCTTATCGATAATATACAAAATAATACATATCAATTGCGAGAATGACCGTTAATACAATACTCTTTGATCTAGATAACACGCTATGTGAATATAATCGAAGCCCAAGCGATCTCTTGAGCGAATCTTTCGCTAGGCTGGGAATTGATCCATTCTTTGATGAAGCCGAATATATCAATCGATATGAAGAATTTCTCGACGATGCCGATTCTATGGAAGAATTACGAAAAATGTGTTTTTCCTCAATTGCCGAATCGAAGGGCCGGGATCCAGGCGTTGGATATGAATTAGCTGATATATACAATGAATTACGGGATTATCGTAATGTCCGATACACGCCTGGTGCTGAACAAATACTTGAACGCGTCACGAATACGCATCAGGTAGGGATCCTTACAAATGGCGATCCCGAAATGCAATGGCCCAAAATCAATGCGTTGGGCTTGGATGAATATTATGACGAGCTTGTTTTTGCTGGGCATTCAGTTCCAGCGAAACCGGACCCTGATCCATTTCACCATATCCTCTCGAACCTTGACAGTACTCCAGACCAGGCAGTACACATTGGTGACAATTTAGATACTGATATTGCAGGCGCTAAATCCGTGGGTTGTCATGCAGTCTGGGTAGAGGATCCGTCTATAGCAACGCCATCTCCCAGACCAGATTATTCGATTTCTCAATTAAATGAATTTCCGACGATATTAGAACGGTTGCGAGATGAAAACCCCACCCTGTAGTCCTGCGAAGATTTGGACAAAATAGTACTCTCATATTACTGTTTAGGGAAAGCTATCAGAAATGTTGAGGGATTATTAAATATTTGTTACCGTTCCCACACCTTTGGATCGGCCTTCACGGAAGACGAAT
>JBDGRB010000046.1:0-30136 GCA_042218485.1 Halobacteriaceae archaeon
GATATTAATGCAATCATTAGTGCCCTAGCGATACTCGTTATTTCTTATGGTTGGTATGCTATCCGGACTAATAATATTACCAGACATCGACAAGCAATGGTAACAGGCGCAGGTTTGTTTGGGCTGTTTTTAGCATTATATTTGTATAAAGTGATTCTTGTTGGACCGACAGAGTTTACCGGATTAGTTTGGGTTACAACCTATATTTATTATCCAATTTTAGGATTCCATATCCTGTTGGCGATAGTGTGTATCCCCGTCCTTTATTATGTACTTACGATAGGACTAAGCTTTCCACGAACCAAGATTCCAAATACAAAACACAAACAAATTGGAAGGATCGCAGTGCCCCTCTGGTTGGCAACGTTTGGGCTTGGGTTAGTTGTTTATCCATGTTATATTTCTAGATATTCATGATCACGCTAATAAACTTGAAGGAGGGTCTCGGGCAATCTCCGCAATAACCCGATACCACAAACCATTTTTCGTTCAAATGGCGAGCATGGACTATACTCTCAGGAATATTCACGCAGGAGTTGCTGGCTTCAAAAATAAGGTCTATAGGGAGTTAAAAACAGATTTGAGGCTTTGAGTTCCAAACCTGTTCAAATCTCCACAATAGCTACTGAATATATCTGAAGAGGCGGGAGATCTCAATTATCACCCGATTTTTCTTGCCACGCATAATCCCGACGTTTGCTTGATTTACCAAAGCCACAATTCGAACACACTTCTTTCTTTACGTGGTAAGATGCTTCACCGCACCGTCGGCAACGGACATGGGTCGTCGTATTTTTCTTGCCCTGAGCGGAAGTGCCATCACTCATGTTTCAATAGAAACAACGTTATCGCCTCGTATAATCATTGTGTCTTCGACTGGAATGCTCTCAAATTGGTCGTCAGGTCCAGGTTCGACTACGAGGTTCATATGTTGGTCATATCCGCCTAAGAGACCAGCGATTTCTTCGCCATCCTTCAGGCGTACGACTACCGGCTCTTGAAGCGTTTCTTCTAAAATATCAAGCGGTCGTCCACTCATATATAGCAATGCACTCTTTCTGAAGCATAAACGTACCGGCCCAAGAATGGAAAGTGAGCCTGTATTCTTCAATTGATCACTTAATTTCGGCGCCCTACGGGCAAGAATCTATATTACGCACCTCAGATATCGACACTAAAAACGTCATATTCTTCAGCTTCGCTGGCAAATCCAGCCAGTAAATCGGCTACTTTATCGAGATCCTCTGTGTCAATCACCTCAACTGGGGTGTGCATATACCGATTCGGAACACCAATATTGAGGGATGGAATACCGCTCCGTTGGGTATAAAACGCATCCGCATCTGTTCCTGTCCCACTACCAGCTGCTTGGAGTTGAATATCGATATTTTGTCGATCTGCGGCATCACGGGTCGCTCGGACAACTTCCGGATGATTCGCACTCCCGCGACCGATAACGGGTCCTTCGCCAAGTTCGACATCACCATATGTGCTGGATGGAGATTCAGGATCGTCCACAGCGTGCGTCACATCCACTGCAATCGCAACATCTGGATCCAGGTTAAATCCGATAATTTGGGCCCCTTTAGCTCCAAGTTCCTCTTGGACAGTACTGACAGCATACACAGTTGCGTTAACGTCCATTTCGGCAGCGCGGCGTAAGCCTTCGGCAGCAGCCCAAGTTCCCACCCGATTATCGAGTCCTCGGGCAGCAATCCGGGATCCCTCAAGTTCGCGCATCGTCGTCGCAAATGTGACTGGATCCCCAACTTCGATCAGATCGCGGGCTTGCTCTTCATCGTCAGCGCCAATATCGACATGCTGCTCACGAATATCCTCATATTGATTCTCGTCCTTATCTCGTAAATGGATGGCTGTTTGACCAATGACACCGTTAACAGGGCCATCATCAGTGTGAATCTGGACATGTTGGCCTCGGGAAACCGTTTTATCAGAGCCTCCGATCCGAGCAATGCGAAGATATCCATTTTCGGTAATATTTGTGACAATAAATCCGATTTCGTCACTATGCCCGCCAAAGATTATCTCCGGGCCCTCCCCTTCAAGGACACCGATTGCATTTCCATATTCATCAACGGTAACGTCATCAGCGAATGATGAGACATAATCGACCCAAATTCGTTGCCCCTTGACTTCAAATCCGGATGGGCTTGGAGTCTCTAATAACGATGATAAAAATTCTCTATCCTCGGTGTTCATACTCCCAGTAAGGTCGAGTATTGGTTTGAACCCATTGAAAGAAACTCACGAGAGACACAATGGATATATCCGTTCCACTCTAACGTGTAAATATGGATATAGAACTGCATTTTCATGACTCAGAATTCACACTGTTTGAACCACATGTCGGATCGGGTTCCGAATCATCCTCTACAGAGCAATCCAACGAAGAAACAACTGAAGAGCAATCATCTAGTGAAGGCGAAGCAGTCGATCAATCGGAAAATGATGCTGAATTATCGGAAGAGACGGGAAGTAAATTAAGCGCAGTAATTGGTTTGATAGCATTGCTCGTGATCGTGTATTTCATCCGCCGCATGCGACAATCAGACTCTACAGACATTACTGATGAAATAGGGATGCACGAAGAGGACGAATAAATAAATCATATTATACGTTGAATACTATCATGTCTTTTTATCGGAGTTTTGAGGCAGTAGTTTCAGCGAGTGGGCCAGGGATAATCGACTGGGATGCCGTCGACTCCGCTGCCAGAGAAGGGATTGAACCAGGATCAATTGCACTCACCGAGCAAGAGAAACAAGCGTATGCAGATGACGTCAAGGATGCGAAAGCAAATATCAGCGAATTTTCCTCGATAGAATTTGAGATTCCAGATCAAATTGAAATCCAGAACCGATACCATTGGATCGATTCCAATATCGAGATGTTTAAACGGGTTTTAGTGGCCTTCGAAGAACAACCTGGTACATTACCTGGGTTGACTCGAGTGGTCAATACTGGCTCTATGGCGGCTGCCCTCTCGTTTCTTGCAAATCATGTATTAGGCCAATATGATCCTTTATTACTCGCTGAATCCGATATTCATGAATTATATATCGTCCATCCAAATGTTGTCAGAACAGCTGCCGAACTCGATATCGAATTCGAACGATTCCGCCGATGGATCGTCCTTCATGAAGTGACACATGCAGCCGAATTCGGGGCAGCACCATGGCTAGCTGATTATCTTGAAAATAGGCTAGAAGAAAACATAGAAGCCATCAAACAGCGAGAATTTTCACGAGAAGGCTTACAGGAAATCAATCTCGTTATGACGACTATTGAAGGATTTGCGGAATTATTGATGGACGAAGCATTTGATCGAGAATATATTGACTTACGAAAGAAGGTCGAATCCAAACGCAAAGGCAGTGACCCAGTAACACGACTATTTAAACGTATATTAGGACTGGGTCTCAAGCGCCAACAATATGAACGTGGTGCAGAATTTTTCCGGACAATAGTCTCCGATTATGATATCGAAACAGCAACCCGAGTCTGGGATGCTCCCGAGAATCTCCCCGCAGAAAATGAGTTAGATAATCCACATCGATGGGTAACTCGAATCCAATAATTATTGAAATCCTTTGTTGATCCGGTCTTCTTCTATGAGATCTTCAAATTCAGCATTGAGGATATTTTCCGCCTCATCAAAGGTCGATGATAGCTCATCTAACTCCTCGGGGCGATCATATTGGCTGTATTTCATTGGACCAAACGCAGGACTTTCCAATGTTTCCATCATATCATCGAGTAAATCGTCCGGATCAGTTGGCGCTTCTGCGTGTGCTTTGATGACCTCTTCTAATTCTTTAGCTTTTGATTTCGCCTCTTCTTCACTTTCCGGTGGCTCTTGAATCGCAAATCGGCCTTCGCTTTCTTGGGGGAGGAAATTCCCAATCTCGTCATCAATTTTGCGTGCGACTTGCGTACCAACCCCCCGAACTTTGTATGGATTTTTCGCAAATGTTTTGAGTAGATAAACGCCAGCATTTGGATGGCCGAGATATAGATCTTCACCAACGCCTTGCTTTCGATCGCCTGATATTGCTCGCCACCCCTGAGCATCGACCGATTCATCCGCAACATCCTGAATGATATCCTGCCAATCGCGTACGCGCATATCCAGTGATAAGAAATCCATCAGAAAGAACGTATCGGTCTTTGTCAAAATTTGCCTAAATAATAGCATTCCCAATCGAGATCTCTCTTCCTCTCAGAGACCGAACTGATTGATTTCCTCCCCACCTCTCGAAAGGGCGGGCTCCCCCCGCTATGTGTCAGCGATATTGGTAATTGAGCAAGGTAACACCAAAACGATAGTGCTTTAGTATCTGTAACCCCTGGATTTCTATCAGTGCCTCTCCGTGGACAGATTACACAAATTGGCGACAAAGAAACTATCTCGACTGATTCAGGGCCACGCGAGTTAGTACCTATTTATCTCCGCACAGAAGACAATACACGTCCTGTCAAGACGACATTATGGGGAAAATGGACAGCAACAGCTGATGTGCTACAATCTGGAATGGAGATATTAATTACGAACCCCTCCCAGGAGGAATTTCAAAACGAGATCCAATATAGTACAACCCCAGAATCATACGTTGTTGTGGAACCCACCTTTCTCGTTGACGTGACCGAGATTCGGTCATGGGTTCAATGTCCGCGCATGCATTTCCTCAATAAATTACAAGGGGTCCCGTTGAAATATCCAGTTGTCAAGGGTACCCTTGTACATGAGGTATTTAGTGATTTGCTTCGGGGCCGAGACATGGATGAAGCGATAGAGGAGCGACTCCAAGAAACAAGTCTTGAGATTGGTCTCTTAGAGAAAACCAAAGAAGCGGTGCGTGAGGATGTTAGAACGCATGCGTCAGCGATCAAAGGATGGCTAAATCAAGGTACCCTGACAGAAAAAGATGAATGGCGATCCGAATATACACTCATTTCACCAACCTTAGGCCTTAAAGGAAGAGCAGACGCAATTCGTCGGGGGACTCCTGTCGAGTTAAAGACAGGGAAAAATACCTCTCGGGAACCCCACTTTCAGGATAAAGTTCAGGTAGCCTGCTATGCGTTAATTATTGGTGAGAATGGAAATGCCACGCCGGAAACAGGAACCCTACTATATACCAAAAATGCTGGTCTGGACCGATCTGCCGAATCTGGTGACCTCTCACCAGCAAAAGATTTCTCCCTGAATGACGGATTGCTCAAATTCGTCATCAATAAACGAAACGAACTGGCAGCGTTCGAATGGGATAATAGTATTCCAACTGGATATGAGGGGAATACCAAATGTGAATATTGTTTTGAACAAGACTCGTGTATGGTTATTTCCGGCAGACTAAACCAAGAATCGAAAGCCGGACAGATTGGGTCGGCGTTACCTGAACCTGAACAGGAGTACTTTGACCGATGGTACCAGTGGATTGAGGAAGAACGAAAACATACCCATCGGGAATACGCCAAATTGTGGACACAAACACAAGAAGAGCGAGCGAATATGGATCGCGCACTGATCGATTTACGGGTGATACACAAATCGAGGACAGCAGATGGGCAATGGGAAATAACAGCTCAAAGGACGAATCAATCTGCGTCAAAAATCAAAGAAGGTGATATGGTTTTAGCAAGTGATGGGGATCCAATAACTGGTGATCATGAATTAGCCCGCGTAGAGCAACTCTCTAGCCAACAAATACTCATTACTGCTCCAGAACCTGTCGATATTCAGCGAGTTGATGTATATCCGTCAGAGCTGTCTATCAATCGAATGCATACCGCTCTCCATGACTTTTTACTAACAGGCAATGAACGACGACGTGATATTTTCTTTCATGATAAAGAGCCGACCTTTAGCGGCACACAAGAAGAGGTAATTCCGAACAATGATGCTCAAAATAGAGCCGTGAAAAAAGCGCTCCGTGCCGATGATTTTGCGTTGATACATGGGCCGCCAGGAACAGGAAAAACATATACCATTGCCAAATTGATCCAAGAGTTTGTCAGTAATGAAAATAGGGTATTACTCTCTGCATTCACCAATCGAGCTGTTGATAATGCCCTTGATGCTCTACGATCACAAGGTTTTGAGGACATCCTTCGAGTTGGAACAAAAACGGGCATTCGGGGCGATATGCATGATCTCCATTTGACGACGAAAGGGACACTTACGGAAGTAAAAGAGCAATTTACAAAAACACCTGTCGTCGCAGCAACCACAGCTTCGTGTGGATCCAGGACAATGCGTAACCAAGAATTTGATGTTGTGATTATCGATGAAGCCTCCCAACTTACCGAACCTGATACCCTAACAGCGATCAACCGTGCAGAAAAATTTGTCTTGGTCGGTGACCACAAACAACTCCCGCCAGTTGTCCGCTCTGAGAATATGAATCAATCATTATTTGAACGGCTTATCGATCAGTTTCCAGAAACAGCAGTAATGCTTAACCAACAGTATCGTATGGCTCAACAAATCCAGGCGTTTTCCTCTCATGAATTTTATGATAATAATCTCCGACCAGCAAATGCTGAAATTGCGACACAACGATTGACAGACATGGATATAAATGCACAAGAGCTGCCTCCCGAAGTATCTCAACAAGTTTCGTTTATCCATGTCGATGGAGATACACAACGAAATTCCGATACAAATGAAGCGGAGAAGATCGCTACCATAATTGATGAATTAACTCACGCCGGCATCCCCGAAAATGAAATCGGGGTAATCGCGCCATATCGGGCACAAGTCAGCGAAATATCCTCCCGTCTCTCGGGAGATATCACCGTGGATACAGTTGATCGATTCCAAGGATCGAGTAAGGAAATAATCATCGTCTCCTTCGTTGCAACTGACTCGCTCGATGGAGTAATATTCGAAGATTATCGTCGCCTCAATGTCGCACTCACACGGGCTCGAAAATCGTTGATATTAGTCGGAGATGAGAATGCACTCCGTTCTGATGATCTGTATGCACGAATGATAGAATGGGCAAACATTCAAAAATCAGATGTCGATTGAAGATCATACTGAGATGTCTCCCCATCTTCGATGTTCTCGATGATTGTCGCGAAGTGTTCTTGCATCGATGTTTGTGATGAGGTGAGTTGCGCCTCGCTATCATGCAACGATGCCAAGCCAATGACGCGGGGAGATGGGCTCGGTACAGATCGTTGAACAAGGGTTATCTCACCGTTTTGAATTGAGGAGATGAACTGTGATATTTGTGAAAAATTATAATAGTCATCGATTAGTTCTCGATATGTTTCCTCAAGAACAGCAAATTCTGACCCTTCCTCGACATGACTTAACACCATTTCACTTGTGACCTGCTGTTTTGTTGCTGATTGTTTATTGCCCTTGTAATGCTTCAATATCATCAACGATCGATTCGCATTCATTCTGAAATATCGTTTCAATAATTCCGAATCAGTGAGAGATTCCTTTAACATTGATCGGAGGGCAGTTGGATCCAATGTATTTATTACTCGTTCCAAGTCCACTTTTTGATTTTTCGGCATTTCGATAACACATCCGCTATCCGTTGCCGAGATTCTAATGCGCGCACTAAATTGACAGGCAGATTTGAGGATATTCGCCAAGCCTTCATTGAACCGTCGACCAAGGGGGGTGTGAATATAATACCGTCGGGTATCTGTATTAATATTAAGAACCTCATCGATCAAGATTTGTGAATCGGTGCTAAGCCATGGTGAATCGAGATAGCGATATTGAGTAACATACATTCGAGTCAGTGACCGGACGCTATTTTCATCGATTGCAAATGACCGTAACCATTCACGAAGCGCAGGGATTCCTTGGTCAGTAAGGATATCTTGGAGCGTCGATTGGAAGGTAAGAATCTCCTGCCCGAGTTCATATGAGAGCGGCATTCGTTCGGCAAACCATGACGGTACAGTTGGCTCTGCATCAGTATAGTCAACATAGATATTTCCGCCCCGCCGATATTTGAATTGGAGTCGTTTTCCACCTAATACAAATACATCTCCTGGGGAAAGTGTATCCAAAAAATCCTCATCAAGTGTTCCGATCCACGTGTCCTCCTCGCGGTGTATGACATCACATTCAAATGAGTCAGGAATTGTTCCGATATTCGTCATATAAATTGGATTCGCAAGTCTCCCCCGACTTCCAATAAGTGGTTCACCGACAGTAAAATCAGGATAATGATGGTCACCTGTTGGATTATCATTTGTGTCACGCCAAATTTTGGGATATATATTAAACCGTTGCAGATCTTCTTGGGCGCCTGTTAAATATTGCATTAACAATTCCCAATCCTCTCGTAAATATTCTTGATAGGGATATGCTCGTGTCAGGACTGAATACATGGTATCTTCATTCCAAATCGCATTTATTGCCATGCCGTATACATGTTGAGCGGCTACATCATGCGCACACAGCGGCGGTGATATCGTGTCGATTCGTTGTCGTTCTGCTGCATCCAATAAAACCGCACACTCGACAAGTTCATCCCAATCTAATGCAAAAAGCCTCCCCTTGACAGTTTCTCCTGGTTTGTGTCCCGCACGACCAACGCGTTGTAAAAATGAGGATATCGACTTCGGACTCCCGACTTGAACAACGAGATCAACAGCATGCATATCGATTCCAAGTTCTAAACTCGTTGAGGTAGTGACGACATCAAAGGTACCATTTTTTAACCCCGCTTCAACAGGTTGCCGTTGTTCGGGTGATAGCGATCCATGATGGCAGGCAGCATTCGATTCATTAAATCCGTATTGTTCGTGAAGTGTTGTTAATACACGTTCCGCTCCCGATCGAGAGTTAGTAAATACAAGCGTTGTGGTGTGGCTTCGGATCAAATCTACGAGATCTGTATAGAAGGCATCCCGAGTTGTATCAGGATTCGTTTCCATTAAGTCGGGTACAGGGCACTTGAGCTGGAGATCATAGTCACGCGTAAATCTGGTATCAATTATATTAATTGGCCGTTGTGTCCCATCCTCATAGCCAGCCAAGAAGGACGCAATTCGATCAAGGGGTTCAATCGTCGCTGAACAACCGATACGTGTGAACGATTGTTCCGTCAGTTCCGCTAATCGTTCCAAGCTCACTGCGAGGTGAGTTCCCCGTTTCGAATCTGCTAAAGCATGAATTTCATCGACAATTACATATTCAACAGACCGAAGCTTTTCTCGAAATGACGGTGCATTTAATAAGATTGCAAGGGTTTCGGGCGTTGTATTCAGGATGTGTGGTGTCGTATTCCGCATTTCATTTCTAACGGCTTGGGGAGTATCACCATGCCGTATTGCATGGCGAGGCGGGGTTACATCGATCCCTCGTGAGGCATATTCAGTGTGGATCCGCTCTAAGGGCTGTTCGAGATTTCGGTGAATATCATTTGCCAGTGATTTTAACGGCGAGATATAAAGACAGTACACAGTATTTGCAAGATCATCTCGCAATTGTCGAGAATACAGATCATCAATGATCGGGGCGAAACTCGCTTGCGTTTTCCCACTTCCAGTTGGTGCGGCGATTAACACATTCGATCGATTTGCGATTGCTGGAATCGCTTCTTGTTGTGGTGGGGTGAAAAGGGAATTAGTAGATATTGCGTCTCCAAATTCACGGATCCACCACCGTTGTACGGCCGGCGAAAAGTGATCCAATATCTCCCCCTCGTGCGACATGAATGATATACAACTTATTAGAGTTAGAAATACAAGTGTATTGGGCTTGGAAGTCTCGGACCAAGGATATCAAAATTGTTCGTAACCTACCCGATTTGTTTCGTGTGCCCACTCAATAATGGTTGCTACCGCCCCGAATTATTGCTCAAATCGTAACTACACCTTTTTATTGTCTACCTATTATATTTGTAGCAGGTTGTGGTTTGAAATGGATGTTACATTTTTAGGGACAGGAAGTGCGATGCCAATACCAGACCGAGTCCAAACTGGTCTCCTCATAGAAAAAGCCGATACATCGATGTTGCTTGACTGTGGAAGTGGGGTACTGCATAGATTGGTGAATACAAATCGAGGGTATGAAGATATTGAAACAGTGTTGCTAACACATCACCACATTGATCATATATCGGATTTACTACCGCTCCTGAAAGCTCGTTGGCTTGTTGGGAAGCCATCATTACGAATTGTAGGACCAACCGGCACCGAATCACTCATCAAAAACTTACTCGAAGTACATGAATATCTCCAAGATAGACTCGAGTTACAGTTTCAGGAACTTGATGCGGGAAATTACCACATTGGACCCTTTGAGATAGCATCGAAAGAGACACGCCATTCAATGCATTGCCTTGCATACAAAATCGATAACAAATTTACGTTTAGTGCAGACACAGAAGCGTTCGAAGAATTGATAGAATTCGCTGCAGATTCACAGGTATTAGTGCATGATTGTTCGTTCCCAGATGAAATAGATGTATCGAATCACCCGACACCAGAAAAACTTGGTGCTGTTCTGTCGGGCCATTCATTTGAACAAGTCTATCTGACACATTTATATCCCCACACAGAGGGTAAACACAATGAGATGCTTGAATCGATCAATGAACAGTATAGCGGTGAGGTTCGATTTGCTCGCGATGGTCGAACAATATCCATTCCAGACAGATAATTCACTAATCGATACGGTAGCGCAACAATGCAGCAATACCGCCCAAATTCTGCAATTGCTGGCCAGGTGAGAATTCATGCGAAAACACGGTTACCTCGCCACCTTTTTGTTCAACAGAAGTAATGAGTTCATTGATATCGACATCCCAGTCGCCATGGTCGCCTCGCTCTCGCCGTAATCGCTCATCAAGGATTAACAGGTGTTCAATAGCTCCATAATCAGCGGCCTGCTGCACAGCATCAATACCATATACGGCTGTTTCTCCAGCAGCAATCTCCTTTCGTAATTCATCAATTAATGTCGCCTCCTCGGAAATACGGGATTCCTTTTGAACATCCTCTACGGCCCCTCGTTTTAAGACTTCATGGACACCGCGGCCGCCCACAGAACTAGTGTCAACCATTGTGATCATATCTGTGAGATCCGGATAATTTGATTCGATGTAATCATATACATCCTGTTTGGTAAAGCCAGGACCCGCGAGGATGATAGCATCGACATCGAGATGGGTAAGTGCTTCACCAATAGAAGCGAATAATTCAGATCTATCGCGTGCAAATTCGCCTTTGCCTGTTGTCCCAGTAAATGATGTCCGTTCCTCGACCCCATATTGGGCAACCGTATGAATATGTGCTTCTCCTTCTTCGACAGTTACAATTACAACATCTGGGTTTTCACTCGCTTCTCGTGCCTCTTCTAACCGATCTAGTTGATCTGGTTGCCACGCTTTTTGTATTGCGATTTCATCATGCGCTTCGACGTTTATCGTGTGATGGCTTCCAATAACGTCCTCACGGGAGGTGTCAGTAATAATGCCACTAATCCGTAATCTATTGGCGAATTTCGCAAATTCAGTCTCTTCGACTTCAAGTGTCACATGAAGATGCTCTCGTTCACCGCCGGTTTCGCGGAGGTTTTCTTCTTGCCGTTGGATTCGGCGGGTCGTGTCGCCAGATACCAAATCTCCGGCTGCAATTATATAATGGAGATGCCATAAATCATCGACATTTTCAGGAACAACCGTGATCCGTTCCTTCTCACCTTCGATTGTCTGGCGATCCTTTACCTGCATATCTACAATTCGACACTGCCAATGTAAGTGCTCTACTATATCAGTGGCTCCCTTCATAGCGTAACAGCGCGAAAAACCAACAAATCGATTACGGGTGACATCCTCCCCGCCGTAAACGGCGGGATTCTCTCCTTGCAGAAAGATAGGCAGCTGACAATTTCGTCCTTTGTTAATCACCATCACTAATCCTACTTCCACCAGGAGGGAGAAAATGTTGGATTAAGTCAGGACTTGCAACTTTCCGAACAAACGATGTATCAGTGAACGATTCCCTAAATTGGCGATAAATTCGCTTGGCAATATCCGCTTGCGCATAGCGGCCTGGTTCAACAGCTATTGCCACTTCCGAAATGGGTTCAATAGCATTTGGTGGCCCGCCGATAACGTGGGTTTCCTCCTCACATTGAACGCCGATTGCAACCCCTACAGGTGTATCTCGATGATACACCCGATCGCCTCGAATAGCAAAGCCACCTTTGGCTAGGTATTCACCACTTTCAGGTGTTTTTGACACCTGATCTGCCGATACATGATAGACATCACCGCTGTATTTTCCCTCTTTCCAAAGCGATGAATACGAAACGGCAAATTGGGCTGCTTCAAATATACTCTGGTCAGGAACGTCTATGTCTTCGCTGGGTTCACTGGGACCGGTTTTCTTTAGAATTGTTGCAGGTGCTCCATAGGCCTGTGTGTGAAAAAACAAATCATATTTATCCATATATTTCTCAACGAGTTCTTCATTTTGGGATGCATTTCGTCCTCCAAGTACCAGAAACCCATCACTCGTGTGAAACCATCGAAACCGATCATACCAGTGGTCGTGTTGACGAACGGGGATCGACGATCGTTCTAACCAATCAATTTCAGTTTCTTCGTTAGTCTTTTGTTCAGGCTCACTCTCCCACTGTTCCCGACGGGATTTTATCTGCTCAAGTTCCTCTCGGGTTTCTTCAATGGCTTCTTTCGCACCTTCTTTTTTCGATTCGATGCGCTTTGCCTCCTGATATAGTTGATTTGCATTCTGTTCGACGCCCATTGAACAATCTAATGTGATATTTCGATCGTCGAGATGAATAGTAACGGTTCCCTCATCTTCATTTATTGTATTGACGAGTTCCGCAGCCTCAATACCCTGTTCGCTTCCTTCGTGAAGACGTGACTCGATCTCTTCCCATGGAATATCATTTGCTCGAGCTTCCTGAATAGTTGACAACAATTCATCGACAACATTATAATGTTCGTATAATGACTCTGCCTTCTTACGTTCTTGTGCAGCCTGTTGTTCAAAATTCTCAATCGCTTGTTGTTGCTGTTCGATAATACGTTGTTGTTCTTCGATTTGTGCTTCAAAATCTGGGCGTTCTGTTGTGGCTTCCTCCTCGGATGTTTCTATTTCTGAAAAGTAAACATCAAGTGCTTTATTAAATGAAGAGTAAGGAACCGATTCCTGTGCACTGTATTCCTCTAATGGAAGCGGTGTTACGTCAACAGGAGTGTCTCCTTCATAGTAAATTTGGGGATCCAATTCACCGTTCTGAAGCGGGGCAAAAACGTCGTCAATCGCTGCATGTAATGCTGAATAATCAGATTCTGTTGCCTCAGCTATCGATTTTGTTTGTGAAACATTTGCTCGGGCGCATAGTTCTTCAGCGTATAATCCGCCCAAATCAAGTTGTGTAGCCAATGTACGTACCAAATCAGTATCCGATGACTCCATTGTTGCAACGAACGTATCAAAATCGAGTTCATATGGATTTTCTCGTTCGGTCGGAAATTCATATTGACTGCCCGGAGCAACCGTCCGCGATGAAAGGCGAATCGTATTGAGGCAATCGATAACTTGCCCGGTTTGATCTAAATACGCGACATTACCGTCACCAAATAACTCGACGATAAGGGTAATGTGGGAATCTTGCCGTTGAAATTCGAATTTGAGAATCCTATCAAACCCATGTTGGGCAATAGCTGTAAGGTCCGCCCCACTGATGTGACTCCGGAGTTGCTTTGCAAATTCAGGAGGACGGCCTGGTGCGCTTGGCACGTTATCAGGTTCTGCAAAATGAACGCGTTTTATCTCCCCAACTTCGATTAATAGTTCTAACCGTCCCTCATCATAGCTTCGCATCTTTAACCGAACCAAGTCATCACCGTAAAGATATGCCTTATCGACTTTCGTACCGATATAAGATTGCAATTCGGATGTTAACGCAACAAGATCGACACTCGTCATCGCCTGCTTTTGCTCCATACAAATAGGTAATGAATGCACATCAAAATGCGTGTCGAAGCGCGATATATCACTCAAATCCGGTGTCACCAATTGGTGCACCTAACTATGGAGACGATTTCTACAGGCGGAGCAGGCCGAGTGCCTCGGGACTTACCCCCGAGATACTTCACGGAAAAGACCGGATCTATTTATTTAGTTGTTTTGAAACATACGGCCCATCTTGGTAATAGCCAAGTTTTTCACGGTAATAGGGGCGAGCGCCGATGCCACTGATGACGCTCAATTTATCGTATCCTGCATCCATTGCCATCTCCTCCGCTTTTTGGATTAACTGTTTGCCATATCCTTTGTGTTGGTATTCAGCATCCGAACTTGCATTCCCGACCCCCACTTCGTTACCATATACATGTAATTCACGGACAAGAGCTGCATTTTTGAGTTCTTTTCGAACAGGATTATGCGGAAATCGTAATCGACAAAAGCCAATCAACAGATTCTGATTCGGATCTTCATAACTGATGAAGTGTTCAGTACCTTGACCTGCCTGATAGGTCATTACGTCTAATTCGATATTTTCTGGTTCATCCTCATTCATACCAACCTCACGACAACGGATACACGAACATGTCTCACCCATCTCTGCTAACCGGTCACGAGCTAACTGCCGAAGATTGGATTTCCAGACACCGGCATCAATAAAATCAGCAGGAATGTCTCGCTGGACACGTTGAAGTCGAACATATTTTGGGAGATCGGCTTTAATTTCTGCGATGAGTTCCGCTGCCTCCTCATTATGTAAGGGTTCGAAATCGTCTCGTCGCCATTGATCATAGACACGGGTTCCTCGGACAACGAGCGTGGGATAAATTTTGAGATAGTCAGGTCGCCACTTTGGATCGGAAAATAGTTGACGGAAATCCTCGCGAATCATTTCTTTTGACATCCCGGGTTGGCCTGGCATCATATGGAAGCCAACCTTAAAGGCCGCATCTCGAAGACGGCGATTGGCATCGATAGACGCTTGAATGCCATGCCCTCTGTGCATTTCACGATTGATACGTTCGTATGTTGTTTGGACGCCAACCTCAACTTTCGTTCCCCCGAGGCGTAACATTCGATCGATTTGTTCGGGATCACACCAGTCAGGTTTCGTCTCAAATGTTGTCCCGATGTTTTTGATTTGATTTGTCTCGTTTTTCGCAATTACATCCTCTAGATAGTTGAATTCATAGTCTTCTGGATCTTGGGCAAAACTTTCACTTTCCGCCGGTTCGGGCTCTTTGTCAAGATCATAGTCATTCATCGCTTCAAGAGCACGTTTGACAAACCATTCCTGATAATCATGACTACGAGCGGTCATGGTTCCGCCCATGAGAATGAGCTCGACTTTATCGATGGGGTGACCAATTTCACGGAGTTGTTCAAGGCGGAGGGTCACCTGGCCGTAGGGATCATAATCATTTTGTTCACCACGGGCTGCAGCCGGTTCATGCCCCGTATAACTTTGTGAACTATCGAATTCAGAGGCAGGGCCACCAGGACAGTAGAGACATTTCCCATGTGGACACATATGAGGACTTGTCATAATAGCGACAGGTGAAACACCCGATGCGGTTCGGACGGGTTTGCGCTGTAAAACAGCTTCTAATTCCTCTCGACGGTCATCTGGAGCCGCGTCAAGTATTTCCGAATTTTTCGGGACCTTCGGTGCAGAATATTTGGAACAAACCTCGAGTTTCGCTTGTTCGACTTCATCTTTATCTATATCACCAGTAAGGATACGATCAACTAATTCTTCACAGACTTTTTGAAATGCACCAGATTCCGTACCCGAACTCATTATAGGATACTGGGAGATTAATGCGGTTAAAAATATCGTTACAGAAACCTCTGGGCTAGCAGATAGAGAGAAAATAGTCGGACCGCTATAACCAAACTATATGAATTTATCCACGAGGAAAATTCGCTAAATCCGATCCTGGATCGCTTCGATTACAGCGTCCAATACCGTCTCACGTTCACCTTGAAGGAACTCAAGACGTCCTTCACGGGATCCCCGAGCAAGTATGCCTGCTTCGGGGTGTTGTTCTGTTATGTCATCGGCAAGATCACGGACATCTAAGGAGACTGTACTTCGAATGTGAATGCGATCTTCTGTCACCCCCAACGTTATAACATCCGTTGCTTGTTCATTTTGGCGCTGGTCATGAATCGCATCTAACAGGAGATGCGTCGGTGGGAAATCAAATTGATGAGTGAAACTATCAGCATCTAAAATTCCAATATTAACGTTGTCTGAAGTAACCGTTTGTATATGGGGCGTAACTGTATCTAATTCATTCTCGAGTTTTGTACGATATTGGGTACTTATATAGGAGGCCAGGGCCTGATTCTCATCCTCCCAGAAAAGATCCTGTATTAATTCACGTTTGGATTCATATTGTTGATAATACGCTTCTAAGGCAACCGCTTCTCGAAGTTCGCGAATATCAGCCTCATCATACCCGGCAGACGCCGCCAATTCAACATATTGATCTGGGACATCATGCCAAAAACTAATCGCAGGAAGATGAGCTAAATCATTACGAATATCGGGGTTAACGTTTGCAGCTACATTTGCGCCAAGGAGGCCGGCTGTTGTATCTGTATTTGCTGCTAAGAAATTAGTCGTGACAGATTCAACTTCAGAATCACTCAAACCATCAGCAATGACAACACTATCCACATCATATATTTCGAGAAATTCCAAACCTGTTAGTGATTCACGAGTGCTACCTGCATCAACTAAGACAATCAAGGGATACTTTTCATCATGCCGGTGAGCTGCTGTCAACATCGACGTTATATCGGCCGTCGCAGCGTTCATATCATAGACTGGATCGTCTAGAGGTTTGCGTTCTACATAGTGATACTCAGCTTCTCCGGAAGTGTGTTTTTCAGTCACTAATGGAAGGATTGCATGCTCGATTGCCGCCCCTGCTACATAGCCATCGACTGTAGGAGTGTGTCGAATAATGACCGGTCGGTCTTCGAATATCGCTTGTCGGATAGTGGTTGCAGTTTCAACAATCGTTTCCCTTTTATCTACAACAGTGGAATGTTCGCCCAAGAGTTCAACGGATGGTGGACGAGCTTGTTCCATGAGTGCCGATTCCAATCGTTCAGTAACATTACTCCTCGCTTCTGCCTCTAATAACTCTAACTGGTCGGCTTCGAGTTGAATATCCCCATTGTGCAATTCGACATCACCCGTCACACCAACGATGTCATCCGTTTCGATACCCGGATAAGCCCGTTCGCCTGCTTCTTTAAACGCAGCACAGTCTACGGTGCCGGTTTCATCTTCGATTTGAAAAATGGTTGGTCCACTTGTTTGAAAAACATCAATAACTTTGCCCTCTATTTGAACTTCATCACCAACATGGTCCTCTAAATTAGCGATGGAAACCCGTTCTGGCTTCGTTTCTTGATGGAGAGTTTGTGCAGCTTGCTGTTCTCCCGAAGTGGTTCTTTCTTCAGATGATTCACGTTCCTGAGTGCCTTCATTCTCTGTTTCTTCAGTTGCCGTTGACTCATATCCTTCAGGTTCGTGGTCGCCTGTGTCATCTTGAATGAGTTTATGTCGAAAGCCGCGTTCGGATTGGCGAATTGACCATCCAAGATCGACTTTTCCACTGTCATGAACGCCGATCACTTGGACGAAAACCGTATCACCAGGTTCCCAATCCAGATTTTCAAGACGACCTTCTATCTCACTTTCATGTAATAATCCAGTCGTAGATGGTGCAAGATCGACGAAAACGCCAAAATCTGCAAACCCATCAACAGTTCCCTTATAATATCGACCACTAACGAGATTTGTCGGATCATCACCATAAAATTCGAAAAGTACATCTTCTTCGTGGGAATTACAAACCTTACCATCAACAGATTTCCCGCAAATAACGCACGATCCCATTCTTATTGTATATTTCCCAGTACGGATTAAAACGATTGTCGATTCACGGTTCTTCTCCACTTACTTTCACATCGACAAATAACGTGATTGAGCCGTGGATCCGATTATTCGAAAACAGCACCCTCGTCCTTTAGCGTGTTCGCTTGATCAATTATTTCTTCCATTTGATCGGGAAAGAGTGCAAGATGAACTTCATTACTATCCTCATCTTCACAGACAAGCTTGACTTGCTCATCACCGAATTCTCGGACCGTTATTTCGTCAATATCATATAATTTGATCTCACCGGTTTTATTAGATGGACCTACATTTTGGATCGATCCATTTTTAATCTCAATCATGAAATCCGATAAGTTACAATAAAGCATAGGTTATTCTTAGAAACAAACGGCATTGAATATATCGATGGAACAAAGTGAGGATATCATTTGATGAAGTGCATTCATCATCTGAAAACCATAGCCAAATAAAATACTCGCTGGCACGATACCAACAATAATGGCTTTCGAGAATGAGACATTATGAACAACACGAACACCAATAATATATAAGCTTATTCCATACACTCCAGCAGCAATCTGAACTAGTAGGATGGGAATTCCCATAAAAATACCTGGGGCAGCTGCATAACAAATTAATTGGACAGTTTCACTGACACTTCCCCGATCAGCAATAAATACCATCAATAAAACCGTCTGTATTGCCGCAAGCAAATGGATAACAAGTGGTGTTATTATGACAATGAAAATGCCAATAAGAACTACTCCTGATAATACGGAGTGTTTAGCGATTGATATCCATGGAGCGGTTCCAAAAGTGACGAGACTAAGCAAATATATTCCAACAACTGTCATCGCAAACGTTACTCCAGGGGCCTGATCGCCTGGAATAATAACTTGATCATAAAATGATCGAGGGTTCTTCATAACGCCCACCCATGCAGACAATAATGCTATTAGCCCCCTGTCGCGTCCATTATTTGTCTGTTGGATCCATTGGGTCATCAGTCGGTCCGAACAATATGACAATTTCTGCATCGTGCCTCATACGATTCTTCAGCCCCGACCATAATTGTCGGATCATCAACGTGAGCGGGTTCTCCCTCTATTAATCGCTGGTTCCGTGTTGCTGGTTCACCACACTCGACACAAATTGCCTGGAACTTGTCAACGTATTCCGCTACTGCCATTAACTGAGGAACTGGTTCAAATGGCTCCCCGCGGAACGTTTGGTCAATACCACAAACAATGACTCGATGGCCGTCATTTGCCAGTGATTGGCAGACATCAACAAAATTGGGTTCGAAAAAATTTGCTTCATCTATGGCAACAACCTGTTCGTCAGCAAGATAGTCAAATAATTCATCCGGATTTTCTGTCGAAATACGCGTTGCTTCCCAACTGCGGCCAGCATGAGATCCAAGCACTTCTTCTCCATATCGATCATCGATTGCAGGTGTGAAAGCCGCAACAGATTGGTCAGCAATCTCAGCGCGCCGAAGACGCCGCAACAACTCCTCTGTTTTCCCCGAAAACATACTTCCAGTTATAGCTTCAATCCACCCACTATTGGTTATAGCGTGCATAGACAAGTAGGAGGTTCCCAATGCCTAAACAGTTATTACTTATTGCCAATCCCTTACTCACCACCCACATTTTGAGTACTTTCGAATGTGGGCTCATCTGCTTCTATATTTGCGTATTTGACTACTCGATGGCCGAGTTGTTTAACGCGATCCTCAATCGATTCATCCGTAATTTCATCATCGACGACATCGCTTGCATTTGGAATGCCAACTTGCAGTGGAAGAACCCAAGCATTCACTGCGCGACATACGATACGTAATTGATCAAGTGCTGTTACGGGAAAACTGCCACCAGAAACTGCAAGGAGTCCAACTGTTTTGTTTTCGAATTCATCGAATCCACAGTAATCCATTGCGGTCTTGATAATGGACGAATACGATCCATGATACATTGGTGTAGCTAGTATTACACCGTCTGCTCGTTGAACGCGTTCTGTCAATTCATCCGAATCACCCTGTTGATCTTCATCGGGATCATATAATGGGAGGTCCAGTTTTCGAAGATCGATTAAATCAGTGGAAGCTCCGTAATTAGCTGATGTTTCCAGCGCAACCCGAAGCGCTGTTCGTGAATGGCTCCCATCGCGTAAACTTCCACAAATCCCCACGATATGTGTTTTACTCATAGATTCGAATTGCTTTCGAATTCAAATAATGGCTTTCCTTTACAGATGGATATAGCGGCTCACTCAGATGAGCGAGCAAGACTCACTCTGAGAGTATCACCATGTTCGCGAAGCTCGACCAAACCCTCCTCAGACAAATCTGATACCACATCTCGCAACCACTCCGAATCATACTCACCATCCGCGGAAAAATCCACACGAACTCGAGGGCCAAGATCCTGTAGAGTCATTTCATCATGATTAGATAGGATTCGAATGATTCGCCCACGGAATTGTCGTCTGCTTCCTTCGAATGACGGTTGGTCAGGAACGTCAGGTGCCGTAAAATCACCGGTATGATATGCTTGACACCATTCACGCCAAGGACACGGTTCCTCATCGCAACGAGGGGTTTTCTGACAAACGACACCGCCAAGCTCCATAATAGCATTATTCCATATTCGGGACTTTCCCGCAGGAAATAATCGATCCGCAAGGCGGTCGTAATCGATATCTTCAACAGAGTCAGTATCTATTATGCGATAGAGAATTCGTTTGACATTCGTATCAACGACGGCATTCCCATTATTAAATGCGAAACTTGCAACCGCGTTTGCTGTATACGGCCCAACACCACTGAGGTTCTCAAGTTCATCAGGTGATTTCGGAATTTGGCCATCATATTCCTCCACAATTTGGTTCGCTGCCTCATATAGATATTTGGCACGGTTGTTATATCCAAGACGATGATTTGTCCAGAATTCAAGAACGTCCGCTTGGTCCGCATTCGATAGTTCGGTTACGGTCGGCCATCGGTCAAGAAAATCTTGCCATGGTTCCTCGATGCGATCGAGTTGTGTCTGTTGACTCATAATTTCCGAAACAAGAATTGCGTACGGATCCGTTGTCTGTCGCCATGGGAATGATCGATGAGAATCTCGATACCATTCAATTAATGCCTCTTGCATAGCATCAATATCGGTATCCTGAATTGATGGAATAGTCATGAATTCAAATGAGTTATACCTACTCTGCAATATTTCTGACTGCCGGATCCGTAACTGCCTCACGAAAGACATCGACCCCAATACTAATTTCACGGTCGGTGACATCCAATGGTGGTAAGATACGGACGGTCCGTGAGCCACAACCTAATATTAATAAACCACGATTCAGACAGGCTTCAAGCACGGCATCCCGCCGTTTCTTTGTGTCGAAATCGACGGCTATCATGAGTCCTTTGTTGCGTGGATTATGAACGAATTCGGGTAGATCCCGATCAAGTAACCGTTCAGTAAAGCTATTACCCTGATTAATAGCGTTTTGCATTAAATTATATTCCTCGATCGCATCGAGTGTGAGAACACCAAGGAATGATGATATGATATCTCCACCACCCCATGTCGAAGAAATTCGACCCTTGGTATCTGGAAATATATCTTGTGTCGATATCGTAGCACCGACACGCAGACCTTTAGCGGCGGTGATCACATCCGGATCGATTGAATAATGGTCACACCCCCACATTCGGCCAGTTCGGCCCAATCCTGCCTGAATTTCATCGACGATTATTGGAATATTGTAGGTATCACAAATATCTCCGATTTCTTCCATAAATGTATCACTCGGGAAGCGATATCCCCCTTCTCCTTGAATTGGTTCAATGATCAAATATGCAACTTCGTCTGGATCTATATGTCCCGATGGTTGTTCTAGTTTCTGTCGAAGAAGTGATTTGCCAGACGAAGGGAAAAAACCACACTCGCAACTTTCGCGATCACACGCGCTATTCTCGCAAAATGGCACATCATGAATAGCACTAATTTCAGGATAGAAAGATCGATGTTCGCTTTTCGAGCGATTTAAGGAAAGCGTACCAATTGTCCGGCCATGAAAGGCACCCGTGAAGGTAATTCCATATTTCGCTGATGGACGATTATCATAACAAATTTTGAGGGCATTTTCTACGCTTTCAGCTCCGGAATTTGATAAAAAAACTGTATTTAAATTATAATGTGAGGTTATTTCTATTAATCGATCCATTAATTGTGGGGGACCTGGAAAATCTGGAGATTCAGTCGGGCCGGATCCACTTACATAAAAATCCTGCCCAGCAATTTTGAGGGGGTCGACTAAATCAAACTCTCGAAACTTATCAATGATTTTCGGATTATTATATCCGAGAGGTGCAGCAGCTACATGACTTGTGAAGTCCATAAGAATGTTACCATCAATATCAGTACAAAAGGGACCTTCAGCATCCCGAGTTATATCCCATACGAATCCATACACTGCAGTACTGGGTGCTGAATACAAATGATGGTAATCCACCCATTCGGTTGCTTTGGATCCGGGTATCTCGTCAACTTTTGGTTCTGCAGTCTCTCGGTCCATATTCATTGGTTACGGTACCAAACTGTTAATTAGTTCGTATTTCGGTCAGAAACTATACGTTCAGCGTAATTTTCAGTAAATATTTAGCTCTAATACCAATCAATTGAGATAAGCCACTCAAGGAAGAATACTGAGTGCATTTGCTACGGCGCCTACCACAAGCAACACGCTACTCCAAATAACAACATCACGAACAAATCTTCGATTATCACTCGAAAATACAAGCGCGGCCTTTATAGCAATACTTGCTGCAGTCGCTAATAAAATAGCTATGACCGCAGTTTCGTGACTCAACGAATTCGTTCGGTAGAGAACGACCGCTGAAGTAGTTGCGCCAGCACTCGAGACAAGTCCAGTGATAAAGGCGGTGACGAAAAACCCAAATTGGCCAAATTGCGCCTGAGCAATCCCGCCGGCAATCACGACTAACAGAAACAAAGCACCAAAACCCAATGCGTTACGCATCGAAAATGGTGTATCGAGATCCATCTCGACTGTTTCTTTCCAATCTGCGATCCAAGCTGCAGCAACTATACTTACAAGAACAATAACCCCGAGAGGCAACACTGTACCGAGCAAAAGTTTCCCGGAAAGCGTAAAGACTAACGCGATGACTAAATTCCGAAGAGCCATAGCAGCATCCGCTAATAAAATAGCTGCCACCCCATAGGTTGCAGTTTGTGGATTTTGGCGAACGTGGTCGAGCATTGTGCCAACTACTGCTGTCGATGAGGCTAATCCACCAAAGAATCCAGTCACGGCGATGCCCCTACTATCGTAAGTTTTCACAATCGCATAATTAACGATGCCTATCGCAGCAACGAAAACGACCATTAACCAAACAACGCGGGGTTCAAGTGTGATCGATAACCGCTCAGAACCGATAGTTACCGAGTCAGCTGGCAATAAGGGATATATAACAAACGCAAGAATAGCAAATTCTGAAGCCGAGCGGATCTCTTCCCGAGAAAGTCCCCACGCTAATCCATGTAGTTCGCGTTTAAACACTAACAAAACGGAACTGGTTACGGTTACCACTGTCGCAGATAAGACATGTCCGACGGCGACTAATACTCCGACGCCATACGCAACAAGCATACTGACGGCGGTTGTGAGATGCAACCCCTCTTCCTCAGTTGCAAGCCCACTATACATCAGTATTCCTGCAACGATGATGACAAAAAATCCACCCATAGCAGAAAGAAAGGGAATACAAAGAGTAATTTGAGAAGCGGCAGTCCGACTACACTGCACACCATCATAAAGGGTAAATATGGTGCCAAGGACACTGATTAAGGCAAAGGTACGGATCCCTGCTTCTTTTTGGGACCACTCTCGTTCAAGGCCCAAGAATAGTCCTAATGCAACGGCCAACGCAATCCGCACCACCTCATTATTAATCGACGTCGACCCAAAGAGTTCAATCGTACCTACCATTTTTTGAACTTAATAAGGGGATAATATAAATTATCTGTTTGCCGAAGCTTTTTGCCACTTGGACCCACCTGACATATTCATGGTAAATTGGGATATGGATAAATCTCGAATAGCATGGTGGATAACAGCAATCATTCTGGGCGGGATTCTCGCCGTTGTTATATACACCTTTATCGGTACGTTTGTCTTTGCCGTATTCATTTATTATGCGACACGACCAGTCTATCGACGCTTAAAACGGTATATTAAACCACCGAGCTTAGCTGCCGCTGTGGCATTAGTGACACTCGCATTACCAGCACTTTTGTTATTCGCTTATACGATTGCCATCGGTTTACAGGAAATTGAACGATTATTAATCCGGTTTGATATCAATTTCCTGCAACAGCTCTTAATGCCATATATTAATATCTCGAATATCGTCCAAGATCCAACTCAATTTCTTGGTCAAGCCAACACACTTGAAGCGATGAAAAGTATTTTCTTCGAATCACTGTCGTATTTAGGATTTATCGGAAATGGTGCCTTGCATCTATTTTTGATGATAGGAATGGCATTCTATCTCCTACGTGATGATAAGCGATTAATAAAGTGGTTTCACTATCAGTTTAGTGATCAAAAAGGTGTTTTAGAAACGTATATGAATCGTGTGGATCGGGATTTCAGTAATATATTCTTTGGAAATATATTAAACGCATTAATAACGGCTATTATCGGCGCATCGGTATATAATATCTTTAATTATTTTGCTCCGTCCTCGGTTAGTATCCCATATGCAACTCTCGTTGGGTTATTAGCAGGGGTTGCTAGTTTGATACCAGTAGTCGGCATGAAACTCGTATACTTTCCAGTTGCAGGGTATCTAATCTTCATTGCCCTCTCACAGCAGATCCGACTCCTTTGGTGGGTTGGATTGTTTGCGGTTCTATCATTTGTATTGGTTGACTCGATTCCGGATTTCGTATTACGGCCATATGTTTCTGGTCGCGGATTACATATTGGAATGGTTATGTTCGCTTATATATTTGGACCGCTCCTTTGGGGTTGGTATGGGATATTTTTGGGACCAATGATTTTGGTCCTAGTTGTTCATTTCGTTAAATTAGTCCTTCCAGAGCTGATTTCTGGTAAACCGGTACGCCCCGATACGATCGATTTGGTGGATCCAAACGAAAACTATCAATCAACAATCAACGACCATTCGCCTGATAATAATAGTGATCATTGACCTCCCTCCCCTTCGTGGATCGTTCAGGTCGGTGTTCAACTCGTTGCTTCGGTAATTGACTAAATTCACAAATTATTCGCTCTTTTGCAGCTGAGTTCCGTCTCGAGGGCAATATTCGTATGATTGGTCAGTCGTTCGAAATCCACACTCCGGACATTGTTGATATGAAGGGGTATTCCGAGAGCGAAATAAAAACGGTATAAATGGGATGAAAAAGAAGAGAAATACGGTATTAAAATACCACCATGCGACAATGGAAATAATTATACTAAGTATAAGCCCTGCTGTTGCTGTGGCAACACGCGAGGAGACCATATTTTTGATTATAACATTCAAAGACCTGTATTTATCGATGAAAGAAAGAAATGAAAGTAGAAAAGCGAAATGGAAAATCCATTTCGCTGCCGCCCTGAATTGGTCCCCGCTGACGCTTCGGCCCTCCAAGCGAAGCGCCATTTGAATAAACAATTGCGTTATACTTAAAACTTACTTGAGTGCTGATATGAAGGGTTATTTTCGATATATCAATACCCCTGATTTGCCACTCTATGATCCCTTCAAGATCAAATGTATTCTTCTTCTAATACCCAACCCAAGGCTCGCTTATAGAAGGTGAACATTTTCCGCACTCCCTGATGTTGCATCTCTTCGTCATCTAAGTGTTCCTTGAGAAACTCGTATTGTTCGCGTATCTCTTCTTCATCACGCATATTTACATCTTAACTACCACTGCCTGTATTAGCTTCTCGGTTTTTATCGAATGTTTATTCTGGGATTTTCCATTAGAACAATTATTTTACGGTTTTTCCCTAAACCTATAGCTTCTTATTCCACAATACTACCAACCCACGTTTGCTTAGTTTGCGATAGAAGTTACCTATTTTTCCTTTTTCGCCGTTAATGGTTGGCGTTTGAGTAACCGACATGGGAATTCTGGATGTTCCACAAAATGCCACAATACCATGTGTTTCCGCCCGTTTGTCAAACCGGATCGACCTAAGTCGTCAGCAGAAAATTCTTCCGGTAACCGCTTATATAACCGTTTCAGATTATCAAATGAGTCAAACACTTTGCGATGACCTGATGAATCTGCATTTCGTCGTTCAACTACATACTCTCCATTATGTCGATGATTACCTGTCGTTTGTAAAAATTCATATTCTTGAGTGAGTGAATCCTTGAGTGATTGCGCAAGGACGCGGGCCTCCCTGCGTGACAATTCAAGACTTGTATTATTGTATTCGACAACAACCGAATCAGGATGTGCTTGAACGTGAACAGAACAACTGGAATAATCAGAATTTGAGGAGAATTTCTCGATCAGCCGCCAACTGGCGACTTCCTCTATCCTCCGCATTCGCAGAAGTGTTGTTTTGCGACATTGTATACGATAATTATACAAACCATTTGAAAAATGTATTGGTCAAACAGACTGTGAACCGTTGCTGATAGATGAACTACACACGTTGGGCCAATACATTATCGAAATTGGTACAATAAAAATCGATAGCCGACCCACTATTCATAACCCCGTCCACTCCATCATATGAGCAATGCTGTTTTGTTCGAACCGCTATTAGCAATTAATAACATGGAAATCAAAGGGTATCGAGAATGTCGAGAATGTGGACACCAATGGTCATATTATGAAACAGGCAATGTCCAATGCCCTGAATGTGGAAGCATCAAAAGCACAGGTCTAGATGAACGAACACTCCATACCAATAATCCGGTCGAAATCGATATTACATCAATCCAATCGCTTGTGAGCAATGATGAATTTCGTCAGGCCGGCCAACGGGCTGCGAAAGAAGCACGAAATTATACAATTAAACGTGGATTCATCCATAAGGGGGACCTTATCCGATGTGATGAGAGGATATTTAGCTGTCATGAACTGCGTAATTTAGGAAATTATATTAATCGAACGGCATCGATAACAGAGGAAACTGAATATTACTTTATCGAAACCATTCAGGCAGTCAAAAATAGTGGCCGGCCCGATCAACAAGCTATTCCAAAGAATCTCCGATCAATACGAGGGTTAGCGTATGCTCGGGCGGCAAAAGATTACCTCAACGATGTGACAACCTGGATAGAGTATGCAGATCACGAGCTCCCATCAGGAGGGGTTCTAGAACGAACAAAAGAAAACATCAAACGAGTTGAGGCACTTGATGGGGATATTTCGATAGGAGATTCCGAACGAATCTATGAAATTGTGGCAAATCTATATTCCTATTGTACGACAGGGGAGATCTCTACGTATGAACAAATTGAAGAATATCTATCCAATTTAGAAAAATTTCAGGATAGTTAAAATCGATGTGCACCACCTCGACCTGCTCGTTCCAGAAGACCGCTTCCTAAAGTGGATAGCCTTTGACGTCCTCCCCTCTCAAGGGGGACCTTTGCGCCTGCTTCAACGTAAGCGGTAAAAGAATTCAATCGTACAATGGATAAGCCTCACAGAGATCCTCAACCTCCGTCCGAACCGACGAATAGACATCTTCATCGTCGTAGTTATCGAGGACGCGAGCAATCAAGTCACCGACAGTTTGCATAGTATTTTCATCAAATCCCCGCGTTGTGAGTGCGGCTGTCCCTGCCCGAATGCCGCTTGTGACAAATGGTGATCGTGTTTCACCTGGAACAGTATTTTTGTTGAGAATAATACCAACGTCCTCAAGCGCTTCCTCCGCATCTTGGCCCGTAATATCCTGATGTGATTCCCGTAGATCGGCAAGCACTAAATGGGTATCCGTGCCTCCAGATGAGAGGGAAAGGCCATTTGATTTAAGGGATCGAGCCAAAGCTTTTGCATTAGCGACGATCTGGGCGGCATATTCCTGAAACTCAGGTTGAAGCGCTTCTTTAAATCCAACGGCCTTGCCGGCAATATTGTGCATCAGCGGTCCCCCTTGAGCACCTGGGAACACAGCAGAGTCAATAGCATCGGCATGTTCCTCCCCACACATGATGAGTCCGCCCCGACCGGATCGAATCGTTTTATGTGTTGATGCGGTGACAAAGTCAGCAATACCCACAGGTGATGGATGTTCACCAGCCGCAACAAGTCCTGTTATATGCGCAATATCGGCCATATGGTATGCATCGACTGTCTCTGCAGTGTCTTGGATCCGCTCCCAATCCACGATCCGCGGATATGCTGAATATCCCGAGACAATAATATCTGGATTGAATTCCTCAGCAAGTGAATGGAGTCCGTCATAATCGATATATCCTGTTTCGGGATCGACCTCATATTGTTCGACTTCATAGAATTGACCGGTAAAATTCGCATCATGGCCATGGCTTAGATGGCCACCATGCGTTAGATTGAGAGATAGAATTTTATCGCCTGGATCGAGCATCGCAAAATATACGCCCATATTTGCTTGGGTACCGCTATGCGGTTGAACATTGACATGTTCGGCATCCCATAATTTCTTCGCCCGTTCAATCGCTAATTCCTCAATTTCATCAACATATTCACAACCGGCGTAATATCTAGCCCCCGGATATCCTTCTGCATACTTATTTGTCAACGGACTTCCTTGCGCTTCCAGAACAGCACGACTTGCGTGATTTTCACTTGCAATCATTGACAATGTCCGTTGTTGGCGGGTTTCTTCGGCTTTCAGGGCATCTGCGACCGCTGGATCCACATCCTGGACATGAGGATAATCCATATCAAATAACCAAAGGGCTTGTTAAATAAGTGTATCTGTCTATGGAAGTTTTTTAGTCCGAAGCCAGAACGCCTGCGGAGACTGCGACCGCTGTGGACGCTGATGACCATTTCGAGGTGTCTGCAAGTCGCGTCGTCGAAACAGGAAGCTCCTGCCGCAAGGAACGAACGGCGATAGCCGTGAAGTGAGTAGGCAGGGGTAGTTCACACCGTCTCCGTGGGAATAACCTTGGAGCAGTACACAGCGACACAATAAGTCCATGCCTGCAGTTCTGAAGAGACTATCGAGAAAACAGTTATATACTATATACAATGATTGCCGCTGTTTTCGCAACGTTTTACCTTCCGTCTTACAAAGGTCATTATGTGCGAGGGTAGCTAAGCTAGGCCAACGGCGGCGGACTCAAGATCCGCTCCTGAAGAGGTTCAGGGGTTCAAATCCCTTCCCTCGCATACAAAATTTGATATTACTTTTTTCGGACAATAATCGATGTCCATTAATAGAAACTCTAGCAATATTTAAGGAAAACAATGCCAGATAATGAGTCAAAGCGGGTACAATTAGCAGTTGATGCAGCGAAAACTGGAGCCGAAATAGCACTCGATGCATTTCGGTCTGATATAACAATCGAAACGAAAACGGGTAAAACCGATGTTGTGACGGCGATTGATAGACAAGTTCAACAGACTCTCATCAATGAAATAAAAAATGAGTATCCCGATGACGTTTTCGTCGGTGAAGAAGAAGATGAACGAAAAACCGTCCCTGAGACAGGAGCCGTATGGATTATTGATCCAATTGATGGAACGAATAATTATGTTCGTCAAATGCGAGATTGGGCTACCGCTGTAGCTACTGTTGTAGATGGCAAGACAATCGGTGCAGCGAACGTTTTACCTGCTTTAAACGACACCTATGTTGTCGGACCGGACGAGGTCACACTGAATGAGAAGGCAATAACCGTAAGCGATCGATCGGATCCGGAAACATGTACAGTAGCACCAACTATTTGGTGGGATTTTGAACATCGACACGAATATGCTAATGCGTGTAAAGCCATAGTAGAGCGATTTGGAGATCTCAGACGTCCTGGATGTGCACAGGCTGTGCTATCAATGATTGCAGCTGGGCAGCTTGATGGAGCTATAACAAATGTCGTTGTTAATCCGTGGGACGCTATAGGCGGTGTATCTATGGTGCGAAGGGCCGGAGGAAAAGTAACGGATATAGATGGAGATCCCTGGGAACCGCAGGCAAAAGGCCTTGTCG